>JAICXG010000168.1 GCA_025980625.1 Chthoniobacterales bacterium | reverse complement strand
GCGATCAGGTTGCGAATCGCCTGCGCCGTCGGCACCAGCACCTTCCCCCCCATATGGCCGCACTTCTTCTCACTCGCGAGTTGATCCTCGAGATGGACGCCAGCCGCGCCGGCTTCGATCATTGCTTTGATCAGCTCAAAGACATTGAGCGCGCCGCCGAACCCCGCCTCGGCGTCGGCCACGATCGGCGCAAACCAGTCAATGTCAGTCTTCCCTTCGCAGGACGCGATCTGGTCGGCCCGCTGCAAAGCCTGGTTGATCCGCCTAACGACTGAAGGAACACTGTTGGCCGGATAAAGACTCTGGTCGGGATACATCTGGCCCGCGAGGTTGGCATCGGCCGCCACCTGCCAGCCACTGAGGTAGATTGCTTTCAACCCAGCGCGCACCTGTTGCACGGCCTGGTTGCCGGTGAGCGCGCCGAGCGCGGCGACAAATGGCTCATTCTGCAACAGTTCCCAGAGTCTCTCCGCCCCGCGCCGGGCCAGCGTTTGCTCCGGCAAGACAGTGCCCTGAAGACGCCGAACCTCGCCTAACGAGTATGGGCGGGTAATGCCGCGCCAGCGCGGATCATCCTGCCACAATGTAGGACTGCGGAACGCAGTCATTCGAGCCTCTCATAGGCGGGCAGGGTCAGGAACTCGGCGAACTCATCATCCGTCGTGATCTTGTCGAACAGCTCGCGCGCCGTCTCGAACTTATCTCCTGGAAAGCGTCTTACTTTGCCTAGCTCTTCCCTGAGCACATGTCGGAAAAGCTCCTTTGTCACCTTGCGGCCATCATCGAGCTTCCCATCCGGGTGCCGAATCCACTGCCACACCTGTGCGCGCGAAATCTCGGAGGTGGCAGCGTCTTCCATCAAATTAAACAAAGGCACCGCGCCATGGCCGCGCAGCCACGCCTCGAGATATTGCACGCCGACGCTGATGTTCTGCCGCAAACCGGCATCGGTGATCGCCCCGCGCGGCGCAAACTCGAGCAGGTCCTTCGCCGAAACATTCACGTCTTCGCGTTTCCGATCGATCTGGTTAGGCTGCGGCATCTTGTCGTTAAATGCATCGAGCGCGAGCTGCACCATGCCGGGATGCGCCACCCACGTGCCATCGTGGCCGTCGCCCGCTTCGCGTTCCTTGTCGGCGCGCACCTTGGCGAAAGCTTCTTCGTTGGCCGAGGCATCACCTTTCACCGGAATCTGCGCGGCCATTCCGCCGATCGCGAAGGTATTTCGCCGATGACAAGTCTTGATGCATAAGAGCGAATAGGAATGCATGAAGTGGGTCGTCATCGTAATGAGGGCGCGATCGGCGAGGAGAAAATCGCGCTTGTTCCGGAAACGTTTGATACAGGAAAAAATATAATCCCAGCGACCGCAGTTCAGCCCGGCGGAATGGTCGCGCAGCTCGTAAAGGATTTCGTCCATCTCGAACGCCGCCGCGATCGTCTCGATCAGGACCGTGGCGCGGATCGTGCCCTGCGGGATGCCGAGCTCGTTTTGCGCGAGCTTAAAGGCATCGTTCCAGATCCGCGCCTCGCGATGGCTCTCCAGTTTGGGCAGATAAAAGTACGGGCCGGTGCCGCGCGCGAGGAGTTCGCGAGCGTTGTGGAAAAAGTAGAGCCCGAAATCGAAGAGCCCGCCCGCGACCGGCTCGCCGTCGATGAGCAGATGTTTCTCGACTAAATGCCAGCCCCGTGGCCTAACGAGTAAAACTGCCAGGTCCTGACCCAGCTTGTATTCCTTTCCCTCGGGATTGATGAAAGTGATGGTGCGGCGAATCGCATCGCGCAGGTTCAATTGCCCTTCGACCATGTTCTGCCAGGTCGGCGAGTTGGCATCCTCGAAATCGGCCATGTACATTTTCGCGCCGGAATTGAGGGCGTTAATTACCATCTTGCGATCGGTCGGCCCGGTGATCTCGACCCGCCGATCGCGCAGGTCGGGCGGGATTGGCGCGCAGGTCCAGTCACTTTCCCGGATCGATTTTGTCTCGGGCAAAAAATCGAGCGTCCCGCCGCGATCCAGTTCTGCCTGGCGTTCCTGCCGGCGGCGGAGCGCTTCAACCCGGCGCCCGTTCAGCTCGCGCTGTAATTTGGCGACAAACGCGAGCGCATCCGGGGTCAGGATTTCGGCAAACTCGGGTGTGACTTGGCCGCGAATCTCAACTCCGCGCGGCAGGTCAAGAATCAGTTTCGCTTCCATCGTTAGGCATCTTCGCTCGCGGTCTTTCCTTGGAATCGCGTTTGTCGACCAATTCGCGTGCGCGGGTCTTACCTGAGGGTGCGTTGCTCGTGCGGTTTTTTCCTCTACGGTGTCGCATGAAATTTTCGCCAACCTTTTCGCTCCTCGCCGCCTTTGCCCTTGTGTCGCTCGCCCCGGCCCTGGCGCAGACGCCCGCGCAAATCGCCGACCAGGAGCTGCCTTCGCTGCTCGCGATCTACAAGGACGTCCACATGCATCCGGAGTTGTCGACCCAGGAAAAGCGCACGTCCGAGTTGGTCGCCAAAGAACTGAAAGCCGCCGGGTTGGAAGTGACCGATCACCTCGGTAAGTATGATGCGCCGGGGTTAACCGGCTACGGGGTTGTCGGAGTAATGAAGAACGGCGACGGGCCGGTCGTGCTCGTGCGCACCGACATGGATGCGCTGCCGGTGGAGGAGGAAACCGGGCTGCCTTACGCGAGCAAAGTGATGGCGAAGAACAACGCCGGCGAGGAGGTCCACGTCATGCACGCCTGCGGTCACGACGAGCACATCGCCACCTTCATCGGGGTGGCGCGAGAACTGGCGAAGCTAAAAGAGCAATGGCACGGCACGATCATCTTTGTCGGCCAACCGGCGGAGGAAGCCTTCGGCGGCGCTCGTGCCTTATTGAAGGACGGCCTTTACACACGCTTCCCAAAACCCGATTACGCGCTCGGTTTCCACGACAACGCGCAGCTCGAAATCGGTCACATAGGAGTAACTCCGGAATACACCTACGCCAACGTGGATTCAGTCAATGTCACAGTGCCGGGTGTGGGCGGGCACGGCGCCTACCCACACCGGACGAAAGACCCAATCGTGCTCTCGGCCGAGATGATCAACATGTGGCAAACGATCGCGAGCCGGCAGGTCAATCCGATTGATCCGGTCGTTGTTACCGTCGGTTCGATCCACGGCGGGACAAAGCACAACATTATCCCTAACGAAGTTAAGATGCAGCTTACCGTCCGCACTTACAAAGCCGAAGTCCGCCAACAGGTGCTCGACGCGATCGCGCAAATCGCCAAAGGCTGTGCCGTCGCAGCCGGCTGGCCCGCGGATAAGATGCCGAAGATCGACATACTGAAGCAGGAGTTCGTCCCTTCGACTTACAACAACCCGGAGCTGACCAAGCGCCTGATCGGCGTCTGGAAAAAGTCGTTAGGGGAGAAGAATGTCGAGATCGTCGATCCGACGATGGGCGGAGAAGATTTCTCCGAATACAGCCTGCCCGATCACTCAATTCCGGCAGTCGATTTCCACGTCGGCGCCGTTGCTCCGGAAAAAATTGCGGCCTCCAAAAAGCCCGGCGCGCAACCCTTGCCGAGCCTGCACTCGAGCAAGTTCGCCCCCGTCCCCGAGCCAACGATTCGCACGGGCATGATTGCCATGACCACCGCCGTGCTCGACCTGATGAGTAAGTAGCGCGGCGTTATCGACCCGCGAAAGCTGAATTACAGCATCGCCGTTTCTGTCTCCTCGATTACTTCGGGCGGCTTGGGTTTTCCGTAAAGGACCGCCAGCAGCACGCCGGCCACGACGAGCAAGATCCCGAAGATAGTGTGCGCACTGTAGCGTTCGCCAAAGATCGTGAGGCCGAAGATCAGCGCGTAAATCAGCCCGGTATAGTTAAGCACCGCCACTTGGGCTACCCGCTCGGCCTGGAGCGATTTCGTTAGGCAGATTTGGCCGATCTGGGTGAGAACGCCACACATCAGGAGACAGAACCACTCCCACGGCACCGGCGTTTGCCATTCAAAACAGATGTAGAGCAGCCCGGCCACAATCCCGATAAGCTGAAAATGCAGCACGACCACGATCGCTTCTTCGCGCTCCCGGAGACGGCGGACAAGGTTGTAAGCCATGCCGGAAGAAATGGCCGAGGCGATACCGATGAGCAGATAAAGAGTCGACACTCGCGCGTCAAAGCCTTTAATCGCAAAGACACCAGCCAAAGCGACCCCGTAGCAAACCCACTGCGGCGCGCGCACCTGCTCGCGCAGGAGAAAGACGCCGATGACTGCGGTAAAGATCGGTGAGAGATATTGGATCGTGACCGCGGTGGCGAGCGGCATGTGTTGCAGGGTGACGAAAAAAGTAAAGAGCGCGAAGGTGCCAAAGGTGCCGCGGGCCACGAGCAGGATATGATTGTTTCCGGCCCAATCGATCTGCCGGCGCGCGATCTCAACCGCGCAGATAACTCCCGAGACGAGGCAGCGAAAGAAAACAATCTCCATCGGCGGGATGCGATCGAGCTGCTTTACAAAGACATTCATGACTGCGAACGCGAACGTCGCCAGGAGCATGTTAGCCACGCTGCGGCTAAATCGGCGCGAATCGCGCGATGGAGTTTCAGCCGCGTAGCGCATGCGGAAAGCTGAACGCAGGCGATCGTTTGAACAAGCTCGGCGAGTCATCGGTCATCTGGCGAGGATGGGCTGCAGCCATTGGCGAGGGGCTAGGGCACGGTAATACCTAGAAGCCATAAGCCATCTCATAAATAGCGCGTCATCCCGAGCGGAGGGCAGCGGAGTCGAGGGATCCCTTGGGAAGTCACCTTAAAGCTTGCGCGCCGGATCCCTCGACTTCGCTCGGGATGACAGGCTTTTTGGATTTATGAGATGGCTTGGCTTCTAGTGTTGACACGAATAGTCATTCGGAGCGCCTCATCCTAACCTGCTCCCGGCGGGATAAGGAACTCCCTCGCCCAGTCGGACAGGGTTGGGGTGACAGGCATTTTCGAATTGCTGCAACGTTTCGGCTGTTCAGTTTCATCTGACACACTGCACGAGTTAGCCCACCATTTTCACGAGGCGGTGGTGCTGCTGAGTGCGGGGGCGTGGCGCGCATTTGCGTTTGGCTGTCAGCCAAGCGTTCACGGGCTACCAGCCCGTCCTACCCGGATTTGAAAAAGCTTCGGCTCTGAGAATCGGTCGCGCAACTGAAAGCAGCTCCGGCGGGCAGGTGCCGGGCAAAACGCTGGCGCGACAGCCGTCGGTGCGTGCCAGGGATCCGGCCCGGATAAAGAAATTTTAAAAAAAGCTTGCCAGTGCTTTTGTGTTATAGTCCACTATAACACTATATGGCGAAGATCGAGCGGACAGAGCACTCCGGAAATGTCGATGCCGGCTTCGACTCCATGGGCGCAGATCTCCCCGGCACGGCCTCTACGGTCGCAGACCTTGCTCACGCCTCTTCTGAATCGCCGGCCAGCTCCGACGTTCCTTCCAGCACAGACTGCCTCTCCGACCGGGACCTCTTCATCCTCTTTCAAGGATTACTCGGACGACCTGATGAGCCGTGAATGGAATGACAGTCAGCCGATTTACCGTCAGCTTCGCGACCGTGGCGTGCACATGATTCTCGATGGCATCCTGAAGGAGGGCGATCCGCTGCCGTCGGTGCGCAATGTCGCAGCCGAGTATCGGGTCAATCCTCTCACCGTGCTCAAGGCTTACCAGCAATTGGTCGATGAGAATCTGATCGAAATGAGACGTGGGCTCGGCATGTTCGTCAAAGCGGGCGCGCGCGATCTGTTGCTCAAGGGCGAGCGCCAGAAATTCCTCAACGAAGAGTGGCCGCGGGTGGCGGCGAAGATCCAGCGGCTAGGTGTAACTCAGAAGGAGCTCGAGGCCGCTGCCAGGCGCAGCTCCAAGATAAAGGGAAAGGAGCGTTAGCGCGATGGCAACGATAGAAGCACGCGGTCTGCGGAAAGCCTTCGGTTCGACTATCGCGTTGGACAATCTCGACCTTCGTGTGGAAGAAGGCCGCATTCTCGGGATTATTGGACCGAACGGCGCCGGCAAAACAACCGCGCTCAATGCCATTCTGGGTCTCACCTCATATGAAGGCGGACTGACCGTGCTCGGGCGCGACCCATGGAACGCGCGCGAAGAACTGATGCGCGAGGTCT
>JAICXG010000203.1 GCA_025980625.1 Chthoniobacterales bacterium | reverse complement strand
GATTGAGTGGGAATATCCCCTCTCGCAAATCTATTCGATCGATCCGGTTTTCTACCGGCGATCATGGGCGCATTTGCAGCGCCTCTCAAAAGAACGACTGAGGAGAATACGTATCTTCAAAGGCCACATGTTATTTGGCCTTCACGCCATCCTTCCACAGCCAGCGACTTACATTACGGTTCTGCGCGACCCGGTCGACCGCGTGCTTTCGTCCTTCTACTTCATGCGCAGCTACAAGCTGCATCCGTTGTACTGGCGGTTCAAACTTGGGAATTGGAGCCTTGAAGATTTTGTCAGACGCTCGCCAAGAGATAACGTCCAATGTAAGATTCTCGCCGGGGCTGAGTATGCCAAACCTTCTACGGCGGAGACATATGAGACAGCAAAGCAGAACCTGCTTCGGCATTTTACCGTGGTCGGCTTGTCCGAGCGTTTCGAAGAAAGTCTGGCGCTGATGAAGCTACGATTCGGTTGGAAATTGCAACACTATTCGAGCTTCAATGTGACTCGCACCCGACCGAGGAAACTTGATGTTCCTCGACCGACTCTCAATTTGATTGAGGAGAAAAACTCCTTTGATATCTCCCTCTACGAATGCGCAGCGAAGATGCTTGAGATCGACGTCAACACGCACGCCGCCGAAGTGAGCCAGATTACGCGTGAGTTAGAAACGGCGAGAGCGCGAACTCAGACTGGGCTGGGCTTCGCGCTATATTCGATCCGTGCGGCGGGACGGAAAGCGATTAGCAGGGCGTATTCCAGTATCTAGCTCCAGGTATTTGACGGCCTCTAAGTAAGCCTTTCAAACTCACAATCCCTTTCAATGTCTGGATTCTCTCCCGCTAATCGGGATTACCTCGCAAAGTTGAGGCGATAGTTGAGATAGGCCGCGGCGAGCGAGCAGACTAGGAGCATGGCCGCCAGCAGCATCTTGGGAGGCGGATTCTTCACGCGCATGTGGGTGAAGACCGCCACCGCCATCAGGGCCGCAACCATTAAGCCGCCGAAAATCGCTGCGCGCGGACGATTGATTCCGATCAGAAGCAGAATCGCGCCGGTGATTTTCAGGATTGCGAGGAAATCTCGCAGCCAACTCGGCAGCTTGCAATTCGGCAGCTTGTCCCGTTTCAACTCTTCGGCGACAGAGGAATGGCGCACGCCCCAAACAACAAAGATCGAGGCGGCAACGAAAGCCTGTAGGAAGATAGCAAGCCCGTGCATCGCTGAAGCCATAGGCAAGCGGAGCGCTTCGGGAAAGAAAAAACCTCGAGACAAAACCAATTCTTGGCGGCTCAGACTGCGTCCGTTATAACTGCCGTATGAAATTGCGCTCCTTTCTCGCCGGGCGGGGGTAACTCCGCAAGCTCTTCTCTGCTGGTGGAATGAAAACAGTCAAGCTTCTCATTATCGGCCTGGACGCCGCGACCTTCGACCTGATCAACCCTTGGGTCGCGAAGGGTAAGCTCCCGAATCTGGCCGGGCTGATGAGCGCAGGCGCCTCGGGCCGGCTTGCCTCAGTCGTGCCGCCGATCACTCCACCAGCCTGGACTTCTTTCATGACAGGAAAAAATCCGGGGAAGCACGGCATCTTTGACTTCCTGGAAACGCACCCGGGGACATATTCGCAGCGTTACCTGAATGCCAGCTCCCGCCGCACGAAGACGATTTGGCGGATGCTCAACGAGGCCGGCTACACGGTGGGGACCATGAACCTTCCTTTCACCTATCCGCCGGAACATCTCGATGGCTTTCAAATCTCCGGGATGGCTACTCCCTCGGAGAAAAGTCCGTTTGTCTTTCCGCCGGAGCTCCGCAGCGAGTTAGAAGGCTGCCTCGGAAGATTTCGTCTCGACCAACGATACCTCGGCTTCATGTCCACCAATCTCCGCCGGCAGCGCGTCCTCGACGATATGAAGCACCTGGATGACCAGTGGCTTCGCGCCAGCCTGTATCTAATGGAGAAGCATTCGGCCGACGTCATGATGTTCACCTTCATGTCGATCGACACGGTCCAGCATCATTTCTGGCAATACATGGACCCGACCCATCACTATTATGATCCTAAAGCTGTCCCGGAGTTCGGCGACGCCGTTTTTCGTGTCTACGAATGGCTGGATAGGGCGGTCGGCCGGATGATGGAGAAGGTCTCGCCTGACACTTCCGTCTTTGTTGTTTCCGATCATGGCGGCGGCCCCACCTCAGATCGCGTCCTGTATCTCAACCGCTTCCTCGCCCAGCTTGGCTTGCTTCATTACATCGAGAGGAAAGACTCTTCGCTCCAGAAGCTCGCGAAGCATTTGCTCCGCCGGTCTTACAATCTTTTGCGCAGCTCCCTTAGCTCGCGGCAGAAAATCAAACTCGCAAACGCATTGCCCAGTTTGCGGAAACGTTTCGAAACCGCGGTCACTTCGTACTCGAACATCGACTGGTCACGAACCAAGGCTTACTGCAGCGAAGTGCTCGCCTCACCTCCGGGCATCCGAATCAACCGCAAGGAAGTTAAGCCGGCAGGCCTCGTCGATGAAGGCGAATATGAGCCATTGCTAAAGTTGATCACACAAAAGCTCAGCGAGCTAAAAGATCCACGAACGGGCGAAGCCATCATAAAACGCGTCTTCCGCAGGGATGAAATCTTTCATGGCCCGTACTGCGATGAAGCCGCCGATCTGATTCTCGATTGGTGGGAGACCAGCCTCTTTTCCACCAGCCCGAGTCTTCCAGAGCATACAGCGGATCCGCCAGTCGAAATCATCGAGCACAAGCCTCCCACGACCGCGGAATGGGGTGGAACCCATCGGCGCGACGGTATTCTGGTTGCACACGGCAAGCCTTTTCGGAAAGGAATTGTGCTGGAAGGAGCCGAGCTGATTGATATGGCGCCGACGATCCTGCACCTCATGGGTCAACCTATACCCGATGACATGGACGGGCGTGTCTTGGAAGAACTTTTCGAGCCCGAGTTTCTCGGCCGCCAGCCTATACCGAGGCGGAGTAGTAGCACTTGAATGTGTGGCTGAATGCTCGGAGCGGCGCAATTCGAGGTTAGATTTTAAGCATGACTACAAGCCATCTCATCAATAGCGCGTCATCCCGAGCGGAGCGCAGCGGAGTCGAGGGATCCCGTGGAAGTCAGCTTAAAGCTTGCGCGCCCGGGATCCCTCGACTTCGCTCGGGATGACAGGCTTTTTGGATTTATCAGATGGATGGCTGCTAGATAATGTCTCTATGTCGAGCAATCGCGTCATTATTGGTGTCACCGGCAACGATATTTACATGGTCGGAAATCGCTTTCTGCAAATGGCTTTGGAAGGATGTAGCTTCAATGCCGATGAGAACGAGCGCCACACATTCTCGCAGGTTTCGGTTGACAAGACTCATCCGGGCATGAATTCAATGACTTCGATTCTCGACACCCCATATTCAGAGTTGCATTCATAGGAGGAGATCATGCCGGTACAGCACAATTACACGATGAAAGCTGGAACAAGCTCCAAGCTGCTGCTTGTTTATGCGACGTCGGCAGACGGCACTTCCGGCAAAACAGGGCTCACGAAGAACCTTTCCACCGGCAGTGCAGCCTACATTCGAGAGGGCGATTCGGCGGCTCACCGGGTTCCGATCGTAGAAGGTCGCGTCGGCGAATGGGGATCGGGCGCCCTGTCGGAAGTCGATCTCGAACTGCTGCCGGGCGTATATCAATTCGGAGCGCCGAATGAAATGGTGGCCGAAGGTTCAGCGCGCGCTCTTCTATTGATTCGTTTTCCAGAGACTGTCATCAAGCCGGTCGAAATTAACCTCGTTGCCTACGACCCGCAGGACTCGGAGCGGATCGGCGTCTGGAGCCTCGCCGGTCACAAGCGGCATGAATTCCTTCGCCAGGCATTACCTCGCTTTACGGAGATGGAACTGGCGATGGGCGAGCAAGCCGAGAAAGAACTAACCGCAAAGATAACCACCAAAAAAGAATCATAGAATATGTCCTATGCACTAAAGAAAGGAACCAGGTCGAAGATATTGCTCGTCTACGCCCTTGATGCGACTGACATGCGTCTAGGCAAGACGGGTTTGATTTCACGGACTGCGGACGCCAGCGCCGCCTACATTCGCGAAGGAGAAGCCATTGTGCGACGGACACCTCTCGTCGAAGGCAAACTCGGCGAACATCGAGCCGGAAGCTTTGTCGAAGTCGACAGCAAACTCCTGCCAGGGGTTTACCAGTTTGGCGTCCCCGACGAGATGCTTGCCGCCGGCGCGGAGACTGTCACACTCATGCTGAATTTTCCCGGAGCAGTCATTGAGCCAATTTCTATTCATCTGGTTGCTTATGACCCACAGGACGCTGAGCGCCTTGGAATGACAGCGCTCGGGCCGGAAGGGCGAATCAACGCTCTCCGTGGCGCTTTCCCGCGCCTGACCGAGAATGAATTCCGCAATGCCGGATGAGCAAGTGGGCAACACGGCGCAGGCCGCCGCAAGCTCCGTCCAGCCATACCGCCGGCATATTGTCGGCTTACCGTTGCAGCGCTCGCTCTTTAATCAGGCAGCGCAGGCCGCAACAACGATTGGTCTGCCCGGTCTAACATCCGAGCTGGATTTTCCAGCGCGGCTGGATGAAAACGGCGATCTCTTTTTAGATCGATCGCAGGTTGCCGCGCTAACTGAAGCCTTATCCTCATGGTTCACGCCGGAGACTCTCGAACTCATGCATACCAGGCATGCCGCCGCTTGTACTGCCTTGGTGGACGCGAGCGAGAATGCCGCCCGGGTAGCCGCTTCGCTCGACGGCGCAGTTAATAACCTGGCGCAAGAGCTTGCGAATAACATCGCCCTTGGCCTGGCCTATGGCGTCCTGAGCAAATTTGTTCCCGACGTCGTTCTGCGCACCCTCGCGGATGCCGGAGATACTGAGCCGCCGCCTTTTCCTGAGAAGAGTGCCGGCGCCAAACTCATGCAGGACACGTTCGCCTTGTACCAGGCTTGCTGCGCCTGTGGCTACAGCCCCGCCCGATTGCAAGAGGACTGGCCGCACGTGCCGCAAGACGTTTTTCGACTCGTTAGGCAATTCTGTCATCGTCAAACGGGTTTCGGTCCGCTGGCATGGGACTCATCCGGGTATGAAGACCCGAGTTATGTCGT
>JAICXG010000035.1 GCA_025980625.1 Chthoniobacterales bacterium | reverse complement strand
GCATTTTCTGCGGCGTTTCTGGTTTCGCACGCTGCGGGAGGCGCCGTGGCAGATCTCGCATCGCGAGCTGGCGCAGCTCAAGGAGATCCTCTCGGCCAGCGACGCGCAGCTTCTGCACATCTATTTCGGACAGATCGCGGTCCATCTTTTGCCGCTCATCCTCCACTGGCGGCGGCCGACGGTGGTCTCGTTCCACGGCGCCGACGTGCTCGTGGAACTGGATAAACCGCATTACCGCGCTGCGACCCGCGAGATGCTCGCGGCCGTCCGGCTGGTCCTGGTGCGTTCGCACTCGCTCGCCCAGGGATTGCGCGAGGTCGGTTGCCCTAACGTAAAGCTGCGGCTGCAACGCACCGGGATTCCGTTAGGCGAGATTCCATATCGAGAACGAACCTGGCCTAACGACAGCGGCTGGAAGTTTCTCCAGGCCGGGCGGCTGATTGAGAAAAAAGGAGTCAAAACCAGTTTGCGCGCCTTCGCGGCTTTCCAGGCGAAGAATCCGGGTGCCGTTTTCACGATCGCAGGAGAAGGCCCGCTCCTGCACGAGTTGAAGGCGCTGGCGGGCGAGCTCGGCATTACCGCGCAGGTGCGATTTGCTGGATTTCTCTCTCAGGCGCGTCTGCGTGAGGAATTCTACCGCGCGCACATTTTTCTTCATCCGAGCGAACTGAGCGCCGATGGGAACCAGGAAGGTGTTCCGAACTCGATGCTGGAAGCGATGGCGAGCGGGCTGCCGGTTTTTGCGACTCGCCATGGCGGCATTCCTGAAGCGATCGAGAACGGCGTAAGCGGAGTGCTGGTGAACGAACGCGACCACGCTGCGCTTGCGGCGGCGCTCCTCGAATGGACCGCCAATCCGCCGGCATTGAGCCGGCTGGCCGAGGAAGCCGCCCGGGCCGTGGCGGAAAAATTCGAACAGCGCGCTCAGGTGGGCGCGCTCGAGGAAATTTACCTCGAAGCGCTCGCCACTGCCTAACGAGCGACGCGCGCGAAGAAATCCGCCAGGCGCTGCGCGGTGGCCGCGAAGCCAAGTTTGTCGCGGCCATCTCGCTGCGACTCGGCCACGGTCATCGCATAAAATTCGCTATCGCGGAGCAGCCTGGCAGCGAGATCGCGCAACTCGCCTAACGATCGGCCGAAGCCGCAGGTCGATGGAAAGGCCAGCCGGTCGATTGCCCCGTCGCCGCCGACGCACGGCATCCGGCAGAGCAGAGCGTCGCCTGCAACCTGTCCGGGGACCGCGCTGCGATCAGCCTGGAGGACAATCCTGTGCCGCGCCACCTCCGCGAGGTAAACGCGATAAGGCAGCCGCCGATTGAGAACGCGCAGCGTCTCGGGCGCGACACCGAGCGCGGCCAGGATTGCGCGGCAGCGCTTCGGGTCCTCATCGAAAACGGTGATCGGCTCGCCGAGTTGAGCCGCGATCGTGAGCGCGGCGAGATGCTGGCGCGAGGGCACATCCCACTCCCGTGTTCCGATAAAAATGCCGCGCCGTTCGCCTAACGATCGTGAGAAATCCCACGCCGGGTCGTGCAGCGGATAAGGTGTGGGAATGAATTCTCCGCCGCCGTAAAAGGCGAGCGCTTCAGGGGTCGCGGCGAGAGAGCCGTCGGCAGCGCGCAAGATTTCACGGAAACGGGCCAGCGGCTTCGGCTTGGCCAGCTGCCGCGCGATCTGGTGCAAACCGGTTTCCTTTAGACTAACGACCACGGTGAGTCCGTGACGTTTTAGCTTCTCGAGCGCCCGCTGCGTCTCGCGAAAATCGCCGCGCAAGAGGAGCAGCACGGGCAAACCGGCCGCAAGCGCACTCTGGCTCTGGCGTTGAAACGTCCCGCCGGTGCAGGCGGCGTAGGCATGAAAGTTAACTGGCGCGTGTTCCTTCTCGTTAGGCGAATTTTCCCGAGAAAAATCCTGGGCCGGATCGCGCCCGCCGGGATTCAAAACCGTAAGACGGAAATTGCCGGCGCACTCCCCGCGCTCAGTGGTCGTCGCCAAAATCAAGCGGAGCCGGCGGGGTGTTTTGCAAAAGCGGCTCGGGCCGGGCTTCGTCGATCGGCCGCACCGGCTCGGCCCGGCGGACCTCGACCGGACCATCAGGTGCGCTGATGACCGGGAGCGCACGCTTCACCTGCTTGGCGGGATCGAAAGGCGCCGCCGTGCTCTCCTGCTTTGCGACCGCCTTCGGCTTGTAAGTGGATCCGACTGCGCCGTAGGGATCATCCTTCGCAATCAGCGTCGGCCCCTGCACCGGCACGGGCGCGACCTGATCGGTGTCGATCGCGAGGGCCGCGCGTGGCCATTGGCTCTCCTCAAATTTTTTCACCAGCTGGGTGCGGACGGAGTGGCCATGGACGTCGCACGCGTCGCGTGGCATCTGCTTGTCGGTCGCAAACTCGCGGTAGGTGGTCCGCCGCCGGACGGCAGTGCCGCCTGCGCTCGGAACATCTTCGTAGCATTTGTCGGTCGCGAGCAATCCGGACTTCGAACAGATCTCGACTGTGTGCACACCGGCTGGGACAGGGAAATCGTGCGGCGGGTATTTTGCGATCGACGCATTCATGAGATCGACCCAGACCGGGAGGGCGATAACGCTGCCAAAAGCGCCGCGATAAATTTTCTGCGGCTTATCGAAGCCCGCCCAAACTGCGCAGGTGAGCTGCGAATCGTAGCCGACGAAGAGCGCGTCGGTGAAATCGTAGGCGGTGCCGCTCTTGCCGGCAGCGGGAAATTTTTCCAATCCGTACCGATCATAGGCGAGGTGGCCGGTGCCTTTGGTGAGCGCATCGGTCAGGCAGGAAGTCACTTCATACGCGATCTCTGGCTGTACCACTGGTGTGCGCCGGCGAGCGCGCTCGCGTTTCCAGACGATGTCGCCTTGTTTGTCTTCGATCCGGTCGAGGATGTGGGGCGGCTCCGGTCGCCAGCCTTCGTTAGGGAAAATTGTGTAGGCGAGCGCCAACTCCGCGAGCGTGATCTCGCTGCTGCCGAGAAAAGTCGCGGGATACGGCCGCAGCTTGCTTTCAATGCCAGCTTCGTGCGCCACTTTCATGACGCTGTCCAGACCGGCGGTCGTGCCGATGCGAACGGCCGACCCGTTCTTCGATTTGGCGAGCGCTTCGCGGGCGGTGATCTGGCCTTCGTAACGATTATTCGCGTTTTCCGGTCCCCATTCGCCGAGAATGCCGGTCGTGCCACCGATCATGACGGTGCGATTGTCGAGCGCCGAATCCTCGACTAACGAACCGGGAAAAACTCCCTTCTCGAAAGCGGCCGCGTAAACGAAGGGCAGCATTGCCGTCCCGGGCGGACGCCGGGCCTGTAAGGCGCGGTCGTATTCGTTATGCTCGAAATCGCGCCCGCCGACGAGGGCGAGAATGCCGCCGCTTTTGTTATCGAGCGCGATGACCGCGCCCTGGAGGTATTCGGGTGCCGGCGCCTTCTCGTTAGGCGAATTCCGCGCCTTCAGTAAGGCGACGTAGTCGTTGTAGGTCTGATGATGGTAATCCGGTGTGCGCTCGGCTGCTTCGAGTTGAGCGCGGAGCGATTTTTCCGCGACGTTTTGCAGGCCGGCATCGATCGTGGTGTGAATGCGAAAGCCGTCGCTCATCGCGCGATCCCAGCCGACCGCGGCGATCACCTGCTGGCGGATGTAATCGATCGCGTAATTCTGGCCGCGCGCGTTTTGCCGGTTGCCGACCACAAGCGGCTCGGCCGCGGCCTGCTCCGATTGCGTCTCGCTGATGAACCCGAGTTCGCGCATTCGGCTGAGAACGAAGTTGCGCGCCTCCCGCGAAGCCTCCGCATTCGTCCACGGGGACAGATTATTCGGACTCCTGATCAAGCCGGCGAGCGTGGCGCACTCGGCGAGCGTCATGGCGCGCGCCGGTTTGTCGAAATATCCCCGCGCCGCCGCCTCCGCGCCATAGAGCCCGCCGCCGAAATAGATTCGGTTCAGATACAGCTCCATGATTTTCTGCTTCGAGAAACGATCCTCGATCCGGCGGGCGAGGAACATCTCGAGCAGTTTGCGGCGAAAGGTTTTGCCTTTGAGCTCGAAACTGTTGCGCGCCAGTTGCTGCGTGACCGTGCTGCCGCCCTGGCGAACATGGCCGGCGAGCATGTTTTTGATCGCGGCCCGCATGATGCCTAACAAGTCGTAACCGTGGTGCTGATAAAACTTGTTGTCCTCGGTCGAGATAATGGCGTTGACCAGATTGGTCGGGAGCTGGTCATAGGGAACGGTCTCGCGATTCTCGACGTAGATCTGGCCAAAGATCTTGTCGTTGCGATCGAGAATGACGCTGGCCGATTCCATCTGCTCGAGGCGCGAGAGATCGTAAGTCGCGGCCTGTTCTTGCAAGCTCGCGGCCATCGGAATAAACCCGATCAGGCCCGCGATGAGAACAACGAGAACGAGCGCGACGGGAAGGTAAAACCAGGGTCGCGCGTACCAGGCGCGCTCGTCGCGCGCAAACTCGGTCGGCGTGTAGTAATCAACTGGCATGCGGCGTGGCGGGCGCGGGCCCGGCAAATCGAAGTCGCGCGCAACTTAGTGGCAAAATTTAGCAAATGCCAAACGCGGAAGCGTGGAAGAGTTAAAGAGTTGAAGCGGCGCTGCGCGTAGCTCTTTTGCTTAGGTTCGCTTTAGTTCTCTAACGCTTCGAGGTTCACCGTGGCCAACGATTCGCTCATCTCAAGCATCCGCGACGAGATTCGCCGCGAGGGGCCGATCTCCTTCGCTCGTTTCATGGAGCAGGCGCTCTATCATCCCGGGCACGGCTATTACAGCTCGGGCCGATGCACGATTGGAAGGCGCGGCGACTATTTCACGAGCGTGAGCGTCGGGCCGATCTTCGGCCGATTGCTCGCGGCGCAGTTTAGCGAGATCTGGGAGAGGCTGCGCCGGCCTGATGAGTTCGTGATTGTCGAGCAGGGGGCGCATCACGGCGAATTCGCGAGCGATGTGCTGGAGGCGCTGCGCGCGCACGCTCCGCAATTGTTTGCGGCCGTGCGCTACCGGATTGTTGAGCCGTTTCCGGTTTTGCGCCGGCGCCAGGAAGGAGTGCTCCGCCAGTTCGCGGGCCAAGTCGAATGGGCGGAGTCGCTCGAGGAGATGCCAACCTTCTCGGGTATTCATTTTTCAAATGAACTGATCGATGCGATGCCGGTGCGGCTGATCGTTTCGGCTGAAGATGGATGGCTGGAGCGATGCGTCGAGCGAACCTCGTGCGGCTTTACCCTGGTTCGTCGTCCAATCTCGAATTCCGAATTACGCGCTCGCCTAACGACGATTCCAGTCTCGCGAGTGGATGGCTACGAAACCGAAGTGAATCTGGCCGCGGTCGAGTGGATCAAGTCGCTCGCGCGCAAGCTCGAGTGCGGGGTGGTTTTGATCGGCGATTACGGTTTCAGCCGTGCCGACTATTATGCGCCGAGCCGCCGCACCGGAACTCTCCAGTCTTACGCCAAGCATCGACTGCTCAATTCACCGCTCGAGGAGGTGGGAGAAAGTGACCTCACGACACACGTCGAATGGACGAGCCTCGCCGAGCGGGCGGAGGAATGCGGCCTGACGATCGCCGGTTTTACGGACCAGCATCATTTTCTCACTGGGCTGCTCGCGAGCCGTCCCGAGCTGGCTTCGATCGGCGAAAAGCCGCAGGCCTTACAGACGCTGATTCATCCGGAATTTCTTGGGACGCGGTTTCAATTTCTGGGGCTGACGAAAAAGTTTCCGTCTGGCGCGTCGTTAGGCGGGTTCCGCTTCGCTCGCGAGCCGCGGGCGCAACTCGGTCTGGCGCCGCAGCCGGCGGCCGTGCAATCCTAGCCAGCGCGGGTCGAAAACGAAGAAATGCGCGAGCAGCATCGCCGCGGTCAGCCGACTCGTCGTTAGGCATCGGGTCAGCGATTCCCAATGTGGATGGCGCGCTTCTCGACCGCGAGTGCGGCTTCCTTGACCGCCTCGCTCAAGGTCGGGTGGGCGTGCACGGTGCGGCCAAGATCCTCGCTGCTCCCGCCGAATTCCATCACCGCCACGATCTCGGCAATGAGCTCGGAGGCGGCGTGGTTGAGAACCGAGGCGCCGAGGATGCGATCGGTTTCCCCGTCGGCGATGAACTTAACCCAGCCTTCGACGTCTTCGTTTGCGAGGGCGCGACCGTTGGCGCGAAAAGGAAACTTGCCGATGCGCACCTTGCGGCTCTCTTCTTTCGCCTGCTCTTCGGTCAGCCCCACGCCCGCGAGTTCCGGGTTGGTGTAAATGATGCCTGGGATGACTTCGTAGTTCACGTGCCCGGCTTTTCCCGCAATCAGCTCGACACAGGCGATACCTTCCTCCTCAGCCTTGTGCGCCAGCATCGGGCCGGCGATCACGTCGCCGATTGCATAAATGCCAGGAATATTCGTTCGGAAATTTTCGTCGACTTTGATCCGTCCGCGCTCGTCCATCGCGACGCCGAGCTTGTCCGCGCCGACTCCTTCGGCAAAGGCGCGCCGGCCCACGGAGACGAGGACCTTGTCAGCTTCAAACTTCAGCTCTTCGCCGCCTTTGGTCGCGGTCGCGACGGCGCGGCCGTTCGTCACTTTGACCGAGCCGACTTTGGTTTCGAGGTGAAACTTCATCCCCTGCGCGGTGAGCGAACGCTGGAGCAGGTTGGACATTTCGAGGTCGAAGCCGACGGCGATCCGTGGGAGAAATTCGAGCACCGTCACCTCGGAGCCGAGCCGGTTCCAAACCGAGCCGAGCTCGAGCCCGATCGCGCCCGCGCCGATCACGAGAAATTTTGCCGGAACTTGGTCGAAGCAGAGCGCTTCCGTGCTGCTCACGATCGTGTTGCCGTCGAAGGCCATGTTCGGGAGATTGACCGGCACGCTGCCGGTCGCGATCACGATGTGGTCGGCGGCGATTTCGTTAGGCGAGCCGTCGTTAGGCTGAATCCGCACTTTGCCCGGCTCGCTGATGCTACCGAGTCCGGTGAAGACGGTGACCTTGTTGCCTTTCATGAGGGCGCGGACTCCGCCGGTGAGCGTTTTCACGACCTTGTCTTTGCGCGTCAGCATCGTCCCGAGATCGAGGCGAATTTTGTCGAGGACGATGCCGTGTTTGGCGGCCTCCTTTTTTGCGAAGGTGAAATGGTCGCTCGAGGCGAGCAGCGCCTTGCTCGGGATGCAGCCGACGTTCAGGCAGGTGCCGCCAAGCTCGGGGTCTTTTTCAATGATCGCGGTCTTGAGTCCGAGCTGCGCGGAACGGATCGCGGCCACATAACCGCCCGGGCCGGAGCCGATGATGACGACGTCAAATTTGTCCATATTGCGGCGAATGGAATTGGCGGGAGCCTTGCCTAAGATTCGAGCAGAAGCGCGGTCGGATTCTCGATTGATTCCTTTATCTTGACCAGAAAGGTGACGGCTTCCTTCCCGTCGACCGCGCGGTGATCGTAGCTGAGCGCGAGATACATCATCGGCCTAACGACAACCTCGCCCTTGACCGCCACGGGCCGCTCTTTGATTGCATGCATCCCAAGAATCCCGCTCTGCGGCGGATTGAGAATTGGCGTGCCCATGAGCGAGCCGTAAACGCCGCCGTTGGAGATCGTGAAGGTGCCGCCCTGGAGATCTTCGATCTTGATTTTGCCTTCGCGCGCACGGCCGGCGAAATCGGCGATCGCGCGCTCCAGTTCGGCGAAGCTTTTCTTATCCGCTTCACGCATGACCGGGACGACAAGGCCGCGCTCCGTCCCGACCGCAATGCCAATGTCGTAGAAGTGATTGGAGATAAAATCGTCGCCTTCGATGCGGCCGTTGAGCGCAGGCACAGCCTTGAGCGCTTCGACCGCGGCTTTGATGAAGAACGACATGAAGCCGAGCTTGATGCCGTGATCGACCTGAAATTTTTCCTGCACCTTTTTGCGCAGCGCCATCACCTCCCTCATGTCGCACTCATTGAAAGTCGTGAGCGTGGCCGTGCTCTGTTGCGACATGACGAGCTGGGCCGCGATCTTGCGGCGCAGGGGCGACATTTTCTTGCGAGTGAACCGCCCTTCCTCAGCTGCGGGCGCTTCCGCGGGTTTCTCGCGGCGATTGCGCGGCTTCTCCTGGTCGTCAGTCGCGGCCTCTGCGACGCGGTCTGGTTCAGCCCGGGATTGGAGATGAGTAAGAACGTCGCTTTTCGTTAGGCGACCGCCCTTCCCGGTGCCGGTTATTTTCGCCGTGTCCAGCTTCTCCTCGGTCGTGAGGCGTTTGACCGCGGGAGAAAGGACCTCGGCGTTCGGCGATCGTTTTGCGACCGGCTTTTTCTCCGCTTCTGCCGCTTTCTCAGACGCGGCCGCTTTTTTCTTCGCCGGAGCAGTCGCGGTGTCATCGATCAAGGCCACGACTTCGCCGATTTTCACTTCCTGGCCTTCATCTACTTTGGTCTCGAGCACGCCGGCTTTCTCGGCCGTGATCTCGCTCGAAACTTTGTCGGTCTCGAGGGTGAATAGAGGCTCGCCCGCCTCGACGAAGTCGCCCGATCTTTTGTGCCAGACGGAGACGACGCCGCTCTCGATCGATTCGCCGACCGGCGGAATCTTCACTTCAATGCTCATGCCGCCTCAACTTAGACCGAAGACTCTCGCGCGGTCGAAAAATTTTGTCAGCGCATCGCTCAGACTTCATGCACCACCCGATCCTCCGCGCCCGGACGGTCGGGTCGTTCTCCGCCTTCCGCCGAGTAGGCCGGCGGTTCGCCGATCGCAGCCTTCTTCATCTCATCGAGCGAACGTTGCGTCGCGGCGGCCTGCACGAACTTGCCCCAGCTGAGGTTGTCGCGACCCGCGACGTGCTCGCGCGCCTTGCGAATTGCCATCTCGGAGACCGCTTCCAACACCCATTGGAAATTCTCTTCGCCGACGCTGGCTCGCTCCGCGTCGGGAGCCGGATTGCAAAAATCGATCGCCACCGGCACGCCGTCGCGGATCGCAAACTCGACCGTGTTCAGATCATAACCGAGATATTGATTCAACTGAAGCACGCCCCACTCGACCGCTTCGAGGATGGGTTTGGGCGCCTTCCAATCGGTCACGTAGCGCAAGTGATAGGGATGGCGCGGCTCGTAATTCATGACCTTCACGTGACGCTGATCGATGCAATAGCAACGGAAGTACATCTCAAACTTCACTTCCTCCTGCAGCATCATGACGAGCTGCCCCGTCTCGTCGTAGGCGCGAAAAAATTCCTCCGGATTGTGCAGCCGATAGACATTTTTCCAGCCGCCCCCGGCGAAAGGTTTGAAGAACGCCGGCCAACCCACATAGGCGAAGATCGACTCCCAATCGAGCGGGTAGGCAAGATTGCGAAAGGACTGATCGCTCGTATCGGGCGGCAGCGCGTGCGAAGGAAGGAGCACGGTTTTCGGAACGGCGACATCAATCTTCGTGGCGAGCGCGTTGTTGAAAAATTTTTCGTCGGCGCTCCACCAAAAGGGATTGTTGACGACCGCGCATCCGGTCAGCGCCTCGTTCTTCAGCCAGGCTCGATAAAAGGGCACATCCTGCGAGATGCGATCAATCACCACGTCGTAACCCGTCGACTCACCCTGCGCGACTTTGTCGATCCGCACGGGCTCGGCGAGGATGTCGCGACCGCCGGCTTTCTCGTTCACCCGCTCGACAAAGGCGGGCGGAAAGCTGTGTTCCTGGCCGTAAAGGATTCCGATCTTTTTCATAGGCTACGAATGGAAGGGCGACAGTCTGGCATCGCAGTGTAGAAGTGGCAATCGCGGCCTTCGCTCCTTTCCTTCCACCCTTACAAACGTGCGCTAAGGCGTGAGCAGGTTCACATACCACGCGAGGAGTCGCCCGCCGAAGAACATCCAGATGAGCGCTCCGAGCGCGAGGTAAGGTCCGAAAGGGATTTTGGCCGACCAGGCGCGCCGGCCCAGACCCATACTCGTTAGGCCAACGATCGAGCCGATGAGTGAGCCGGCGAAGATGCTGCACAAGACGGCGCGCCAGCCGAGGAAGGCGCCGATCGCAGCGAGAAATTTCAAATCCCCGCGCCCCATCGCTTCGCGCGGAATTTGCAACTCACGAACCACCCCGGTAATCCGATTAATGTCGTCGAGAGCGAATGTCTCTTCCTGCAAAGTCAGGGAGTTATAGCGCAGTTGCAGGACGCTCTCGCCAAAATGGCGGCCATCGACCTGCGCCTCGCTGCAATGCATCACCATCCGATCAGTTTCGCGTGCAAAATAATCGCTCCAGACACTGCGTTCCTCGCCCACGACAAACTCGGCATCGTCGCCGTTTCGCACCCAGGTAAAAGCTGCCGGCGCGTTAAGTCGAATTCGTTTCTTCCCGAAAGCCAGCTTCCCGCCTTCCAGGACGAGCCAGAGCAGGAGATAGCCCAAGACGGCCGCGCCTAACGACAAAAGGCCGGCGCGGAAGTGCGAAACCTGACCCATCAAAGCCGGGACGGCAAGACTCGCGAACACGCCCGCGACCGCGCCCCCGATCGTGACTTCATCGGGAATGATGAAATGTTCGAAGTCGATGAACGTCGCGACGATGAGAAGAGAGACAAAGACCCAGTAGAGGATCGCGATTTGCCAGGGAAATACGATCCAGACGGCAAGGAACAAGAGCGCGGTGAGCAGCTCAACAATGAAGTAGCGCGGGGCAATCCGCGCCCCGCAGCGGGCGCATTTTCCACCGAGCCAGAGCCAGCTGAGTAACGGAAGATTCTGCGACCACGGGATCGGCGTTTTGCACGATGGACAAAAGGAGCGGCTTGGTTGGTTGATCGAAAGCTCGCGCGGCAGGCGATAGATGCAGACGTTAAGAAAGGAACCGATCGCCGCCCCTGTAACAAAGGCGAAGACGCGAAAAATCAGTTCGTAGACCGCGGTTGTTTCCACTCGTCAGGCAGAGGCAGTGCGTGCCATTTTCCGCTGCATGAACCAGGCGATCCAGATGCAGCTTTCGTAGAGCAAACACATCGGCAGACTGAGAGCGATCAGAGTTAGCACATCCGGCGTGGGAGTAATGATGGTGGCAAGAATGAAAATAAGGACGACCGCATAAGGCCGGGTGCGGGCCATGAATTCATAACTAACGAACCCGAACTTCACCAGGGCAAGGACAACCACCGGCAACTCAAAAGCCAGCCCGAAACCAAGGACGAAGCGAGTGACAAAGGAGTAATACTGCTGCACCGTCCACATCGGACTCCAACCTAACGACTCGGTGTCGTGGAAAAAAAAGAGAATCGTTTTCGGCAGAAGCCAGAAGTAACAGCAGGCCACACCGATGAGGAAAAGGGCGAAACTAACGAGGATAGCCGGAAACAAAAACCGTTTCTCGACTGCGGTCAGCGCCGGCAGAACAAACTGCGCGAGAAAGTAGAGAAGAAAGGGAAACGAGATCACGATCCCGGCGTAGAAGGCCAGGTGGAATGAGATCGTGATCGAATCGGTGATCCCGAGCGCGCGCAGGGTGCCGACCTGAGTGCCGACCTCATTGAGCGGGCGTTGCAGGATCCGCACCAGTTGCTGGCGAAAAGCAAAGCACAGCACCATCGCGATCATAAGTGTGATCGCCATCTTCACGATCATCCAACGCAGGTCCTCGAGGTGCTCGAGGAAAGGTTTCGAGGTCTCGCTTTCCGGCGGGTCGCGGAAGGAAAAGATGTCGCGCAACTTCATTATCAGGGGAAAATGTCGCCGCGCGCGACCAGCCGCGCCCAGATGCTGAGCGTGTTGGAATCGCGGATTTCTCCATCCGCAATCATTTGCCGCACGACATCGGCGCTGAACTCACGGCAATCGATGATCGCTTCGCCGGCGTCGTGCCCGGCCCCGGCGGCGCTTTTCTGCACTGGCCGGGCAAGGAAAAGATAACAATGTTCATCAGTCATGCCGGGCGAACAGAAAAAATAGCCTAACGAGACTAACTCTCCGCCCGGCGCGAGCTCATAGCCGGTCTCTTCGCGCAACTCCCGTAGCGCGACCGCGCGCACTGCGTCCCCGTCGGGTTCGAGCGATTCGTCGATCTGCCCGGCCGGCATCGACCAAATAGCGGCCCGGATCGGAATGCGTTCTTCGCGGATCAGGACGTATTTTCCTTCCCTCGTCAGGGGCGCGATCACGACCGCAGGCTTGCGATGGACCACGGCCCATTTCCGCCCCGCCTGCGTCGGCGTGCGCACCTCATCAGTCGCAACGCTGAGATGCGAACCTTGGAAATTGATTTCACTGGCAAGGGTTTCCCAACCGGCGCCGTCGCGCACAATGTTGCTCTTTTGCACGCCGGGAAGTTATGGACAGCGCCGGGAAAAGCGAACGTTCGGTTGCGGTTCACGTGCCGGCTAAACCTGGCGCGCGACGCGCACCGCGACGTAACGCGTCTGCGGCAGAATGAATTTCCGTATTTCCAACTCCACGCGCGCCAGCTCAAAGCGCCGGAGAAGATATGTCGCCATCGCATCTGCCAAGGTCTCGAGCAACTTGTCCGTGCGCCCGCTGACGAATGCCTCCAGTTCGGCGCAGACGGCGGCGTAATCGACGGTTCGCCGAAGATCGTCCTGCAAAGCGCGAAATCCGGCGCGCGGTTGCAGAATCACGGAAACGGTGAGGCGTTGCGGCTGGGCACGTTCTTCGTCCGGCACCCCGATGTGCGCCATCAATTCCAACTCCTCGATTCGGATCTCGTCGTTAGGCATAGCAAGAGTCTCCGGAAGAATTGTCCACGAGACCAGCCGAAAGCATGAGCGCGCGCCGTCGGCTCCCGGCGCGCGCTCCATCTGGGGACGTATCGGACAACTTCAGGGTCGCTCTTTCTCGTCTTCTTCGGCGGTTAGTTCGGCGAGCGGTGCGGCCGCATCGTGCGCCTCCTGCACGCTCGCGTTGCCTTCGAACAGCCGCCGCATCCCGAGCACTTTTCTTGTCACAGAACGGGAGGCTGCGCGCAGACCGGCAGCATCGGCGGCGTAGCTCGACGCGTTGTTCGCGGCGATATGCATCTGGGCCGCGGTCGCGATTGCATCCTGGTTCGCGCCGAGGAAGAGGAATATCCACCGATACTGCTCGGTCTGCCGCTTTATCACACGGGCGATGTGGTTCCACGTGTAGTTGTGGGAGGAATTCTCCAGGCCATCGGTCAGGATGGCGACGATCACCTGCCCCGGGCGCTCTTTTTCCGGCAGCGCAGCGAGACGCGCGCCCAGCTCATCGATGGTGCGCCCGATAGCGTCGAGCAGCGCCGTCGATCCGCGCGGGACGTAAGTTTGGTTGTCCAAAGGCAAAATTTCCGCCACCGGCAGGGCGTCGATCGCGACGAGGTATTCGTCGTCGAAAAGCACGAGCGTGAGCTTGATCAGGGCCTCGCTCTGCTGTTGCTCGGCGAGGAAGTAGTTGAAGCCTGAGATCGCCGCCTCGCGCGAAGATTCCATCGAACCGGAGCGGTCAAGGACGAACGCGATCTCAATATAATTTTTGTTCATGGTCCGCAGCCTACACCGGCGGGTCGGACATCCGCCGTCCGATGGTGGAAAAATTCTTCGCCGCGCGAAAATTACTTTGTCCCGTAGCGGGCGACGAATTCTTGGCCGGTCTCGGCCAGACGCTGCCGTAACCTGGCGGGCTCGAGCACTTCGGCCTCGTTCCCCCAGCTCAGGATCCAGCGCTCGATTTCCTCGAGACTGCCGAGCTTCAATTCCAACTCGAGGCCGCCCTCACGCAGCTCCTTGATCTTCTGCGAATGATGCCAGACACGCTCGCGCACGAGCTGGGCCGCGAACGGCTGGAAACGAATCCGCACCGTGATGCGCCCGTCGCTCTGGAAAACGCCGAAGCTCGAATCGAGAAATTTCCCAATCGAGAAATTCGCCGGCCGCCGGAAACGCGCGCCGGTGCGGCGCGGCTCGCGGATGCGCGGGAGCGCGAAGGTGCGCAGTTGCTGGCGCGCGAGGTCGAAGCCGAAGAGATACCACTGGTTATCAACGCAGCCGAGATGATACGGCCGCACCCGCCGGATCTCGGCCGCGGTGCCGCGCAGCTTGCGATAACGAAATTCCACCTCGGCCGAATCGAGCACAGCGTGGCTGAGCAGTTCGAAAACTTCCAGATCGGCCTGGCTTTGCCCGACGCTGCGAAACGAGATCGCCGCGTCCAGTTCGCTCCAGCTAAAACTGATTTTGTCCTTCAAGCCGTGCCCGATTTTGGTGAAGGCGGCGCGCAACGGCGCTTCGAATGGCGTGCCGTGATATTGCTGGAGCGCCTTCTGCGCGACGAAGAGAGCGACGATTTCGCCCTCCGAAACTTGAATGTTGGGGAAACTCGTGACCGGCTCGGTGTAGACGAACCCGAAGTGGAGCTGATCGTACTCGATCGGAAGCCCGAGTTGATAACGCATGAACTCGATGTCGCGCTGAATCGTTTTCTCCGACACTTCGAGCTCGTGCGCGAGCTTGCGGCAATTGGGAAACCTGCGCGCCTGGAGCTGGGCGTGGAGCTGCATCATGCGCGCGAGTGGCGGCCGGGAAAATTGCTCGACCGCCGGACGCAGCCGTCGACGGCTTTGCTTCAGGCGCGGCTTCACTCCTGTAGGACGTGGCATGTCCGACCTGTAGCGCGCCACTTCCGCGCAAGGCAAGTGATTTGTTAGGCGAAGGAGCAGAAATGTTTCGCCGGCTCGGACAGCGTTTGTCCGAGAGGTTGTGATATGCTGCCGGCCGTGAGCGGGAAGAGCGGCTTTTATCTTCATACCAGCAATCGGCTCGAAGAGCTGGCGGAAGCGCTCGCTCTCGCTCTGCGCCATCCGCTGCGCGATCCCTTCGCGCCCGAGGCGGTGGTGGTGCAGAGCCTGGGGATGGAACGCTGGCTCGTCCAGCAGCTCGCGACCCGCCACGGCATCTGCGCCAACATCTCCTTTCTTTTTCCGCAGCGTTTTGTCGCCAGTCTCGTAGACCAGGCGCTTCCCGGCCGCGCCGCCGCCGCCTTCTACACGCGGGAAAATCTCACCTGGCGCATCATGAAGCTGCTTCCGTCACTCGTTAGGCGAAAGGAGTTCGCGGAGCTGCGCCGTTATCTCGAGCAAGCGCGGCCCGAGCTGCGCCGGTTCCAGCTCGCGGAAAAGATCGCGCGCGCCTTCGATCGCTACCTCGCGTTCCGCCCGCAGATGATTCTCGATTGGGAAGCAGGCAAAGGAGAGGAGTGGCAGCCGATTCTCTGGCGCGCGCTGGTCGAGGGCGCGCCCGGTCGCCACCCGCCGAGATTGGCGGAGGAATTCAAAACTGCACTCCGTCGCGGGGTGGCGCCGCTGCCCGAGCGGGTCGCACTTTTCGGGATTTCGACCCTTCCGCCATTCTACCTCCAGTTCCTCGAAGAACTCGCGCAGCGAATCGAGGTGCACCTTTTCGCGATCCGCCCGACACCAGAGTGGTGGGGCGATATCCGTTCCGCACGCGAGGAAGTCCACGCCCGCCGCAAGGCGCCCGCAACCGCCCAACTCGATTTGCAGTTTGCCCGCGGCAACCCGCTACTGGCATCGTTAGGCAAGCTCGGTCGAGAATTTCTCGAAGCCGTGACCGCGCTCGACCGCGTCCAGGAGCAGGAGCATTTTCGCGCCCCTAACGACGGCACGATGCCGAGCCAAATCCAGCGCGACATTTTCCAACTTCACGATCCGACTACCGGCGCCGCCCGGCGGATCGTGCCCCATGATCGCTCGCTCCAATTCCATGCCTGCCACAGCCCGATGCGTGAGATGGAAGTGCTGCATGACCAGTTGCTCGCCTTGTTCGATAAAGATCCCGATCTCAAGCCGCACGACATCGTGGTCATGGCGCCAGATATCGGCAGCTACGCGCCCTTTATTGAAGCGGTTTTCGCGACTGCGCCGGACGAGCTGAAAATCCCTTTCAGCATCTCGGATCGTGGCGCGCGCGCCGAGAACGGCGTGATTGACACTTTCCTCCGCATCCTCGAGCTGGCCGGGAGCCGCTTCCGCGCGAACGACGTGCTGAGCCTGCTCGAATCGGTCCCGCTGCAACGGCGTTTCGAGCTGACCGAGCCCGACCTCGAGATCATCCGCGACTGGATCGAGAAAACTGGAATCCGCTGGGGAATTGACGCCGCCCATCGCGCCGCCCTCGGACTGCCGGATTTTAATGAAAACAGTTGGCGCGCCGGGCTCGATCGTCTCCTCCTCGGCTATGCCGGGCCGGCCCGAGGCGAGCAGTTGTTCGAGGGAATTCTCGCCTTTGATGAAGTGGAAGGAAATCTCGCGGAAACGCTCGGCCATTTCGCCGAATTCGCCGCCGCGCTTTTCGCCACCGCGCGCAATCTGGCCCAACCTCGCCCGCTCACCGAATGGCAGGCGACGCTGCGCGAAATCAGTCTTCGCTTTTTCGAGACGGATGACGAACGCGAGCCGGAACTGCATCCATTGCGCAATGTCATCGAATCGTTAGGCGAAAGCGCCGCGCTCTCCGGCTTCGATGAAGCGGTCCCGCTCGATCTGCTCCTCGCGCATC
>JAICXG010000006.1 GCA_025980625.1 Chthoniobacterales bacterium | reverse complement strand
GCAATCCAAAGTGCTCCGAGCGGGATGACGAATGCCGCCACCCATTTTAGGACGTGGAGCAGCGGACCGGGACTGAAGCTTTGGCTTGTCGCGGCTGCGCTGGCGCTGCCGCTCAGGCCGAGGGATTCGCGCGTGGAACGTTCGCGCACTTTCCAGATAAAACCGTCATAGTAAAAATGGAGCATGCCCGAAGCCGCGACGACTCCGGTGAGAAACTGTTTAAAGCTCGTTTCCATCAGGTTGTTGAAGTAGCCGAACGCGCCGTAGGCAAGTACGAGCCCGATATAAAGACCAAGAAGGGAACCACTGCGGCGGAAGAGAAAGCGCATGAAGCCGCCGATAGAACGGTCCTTTTCCACGCGGTTACGGTTATAGATCCAAACGATCGAGAGGTACTGCACGTCGTGGAAAACCTCGAAGAGGGCAATGCCGGCGAGGATATTTCTCACGCCATTGTTGCAGAACCACCAGAAGGCGATGGTCGTGCCGAGAAGGGCGAGTTTAACTGGGTTAGGCCGTTGTCCGGCGAGCCAGCCGCGCGCAAAATTGAGCACGAAGAGAATCGCGATTGCGATTGCGACCCACAGGACCGTCTGCTGAAGCGTGTGAAAAACGTGCGGCGGGATGAAAGGAGCGCCACTGGCGTAATAGGTCTTGAGCGTGTCGTTCATCCGCGAAGGCGATAGCAAGACCGCCGCGGCAAACCAACTGGCACAAAGCGCGAAATCCAGCCGCCGGGTGAGAGCGGCGAAGGACCCGACTTTCGCGTCGTAGATGCGACAGAACCCGTAGGTCTGCATCATCCCATGCCAGACGCCCCAGAAAAAGGCCATCAGCACGATGCCCTGCAAATCCCAAACCGTGAAGCTGACGCAGACGAGGAGGAGAAAAATAGGAGCAATGATAAAGCGCCAGCGAAACCGCTCGAACAAGGCGCGGTCGCCGTACGCCCGGATCATTCCGGGAAGGTGATGTCCGACCGCGCCAAACGCGCCGACAAAGAGGTAAATGTCCTGCGCACTCCAACGGGTTTGCGCGACTGCAAACAGCGGGATGAGCAGGAGCGGCGTGCCGACGTAAAGAATCAGGTCGCGCCAACTGTTCAGAATCCAGAGGTTTTTGCCTGGGGCGCGGACCGGGACTTTGGGCACGAACTGCGGGCGGGAAAATGCACTGACCAATTGCATAAAAACGGCGATAGATTGCCGGAGCCGCAGCAAAGGTCAATTGGATTTCTCAAGCCGCGAACACCGAGCGAGAGCGTCCATGCGGTTGGAGGCACAGAGCCTGCTCCAAAGCAGAGGACGCGACAAGCGGGCTTGGAACTGCGTTCAAAAAAAATTAAAAAAAATGAAAAAAACGCTTGTCACGGTGGAATTCTTCCTGAATTCTCACCGCCAAACCTAACCAAACACCAATGGAGAAACTAATGATCACAACTACAGTCAGAAAGTTGGCATCACTCCGTACGGCCCTCGCGGTCGGCGCAGCGATTCCAATTCTTGCAGGCTCGTTGTTCGCGCAGCAGCCTTCGCCCGCGGCGCAGAGTGCGGCCCAACCGTTAAATGCGCCGGAAGCGACCGGCGCCGCTCCGGTCAGTGGCACGAACCAGCCGCCGCAGAATGCGACGGGCGGGGTTGCCGAAACCGAGCGCATCATCGTGACTGGTTCGAACATCCCGACGGCACAGGAAGTCGGGCCGAACCCAGTCCTAAACATCAATCGGGACCTGATCAACAAATCGCCGCAGCGCACCGCCGAAGAACTGATCAAGGACCTCCCGGTCGCCAACGGCGGCGGCATTCCGATTTCGAACAACGGCACCGGATTTACTCCGGGTGCTTCGTCAATCTCGCTGCGCGGCCTGGGCCCGGAAGCGACGCTCGTCCTGATTGATGGACGACGCCTTGCTCCCTATCCAATCGGCGCCGGTGGCACCGCAGCCTTCTTCGACCTGCGTTCGATTCCCGAATCGGCGATCGAGAGCATCGAAATTCTGAAGGACGGCGCCTCCACTACTTACGGCGCTGACGCGGTCGCGGGCGTGGTTAACATCAAGCTGCGTCACGACTACAAGGGCGCCGAGGTCTCGGTCGAATACGGCAATACGCTGGACAAGGATTCCGGTGAATTCCGAGCTTCGACCGTGTTCGGTGTCGGCGATGAGAATACGAGCATCACCGGTTCGATGAACTACTATCATCGCAATTCGATCTTTAACCACGATCGTGGTTTCTCTCTGAAGCCGCCATTCCTGAGCAGCAACGCCACTCCGTATAACCTGCAGCTCACTTTTGACCAGGTGGTCGCGGCTGGCGGGACGCCACCCCCGGGCTTTGGCCCTGTTGGCAATCTGGACGGTTTGCCAAGCGTCTTCTTCGGCACCGCGCCGACGGGTTCGAACGGTCTTGCGCCGGCTTCGCAGTATATCTATTCGGCTGCGAGACCAAGAGCACCATTCTCGATCCTGCCTGGGTTCGACTTCAACCTGTTCTCAAGCTCATTCCCGCGGCTCGAGAATTACGGCGGATTCGTCAACTTCACGCACAAAATCTTTGGCGATCAGATGGTGCTGTTTGGCGACATGTTCTACGAGTACAGCAAATCACATGACGAATTGGCCCCGACAGCCACGGGCAACTTTGAAACGCCTGGCGCAGTGACGATCGCGATCCCGCCGGGAACCAATCTGAACGGCGTCTCACCGCCGGATACGCCGACTTTTGCGGAGACCGGTTTGCCGGCGGATGCATTCAACCCATTCAATCCGTTCAATCAGATCATCTCGGGAGGCAGCCGTGCTCGTTTCCTGGAATTCGGCAACCGTCTGTTTGACAACACGACGGACAACTTCCTGGCCACGATCGGCCTGAAGGGAGACAAGCTGTTCGACGGTACCTGGGGTTATGATGGCGGCTTCCGCTACAGTAAGGTTAAGGTTACTTCGTTTGGCACGCTCGTCTCCAACTCGCGGCTGTCGGAGGTCCTGAATCAAAACTCGCCGATCTTTCAAACCGGCGGGGCGCTCGCGGGTGGGATTGCGTTCAATCCGTTTGGCGACGCCCTGAAGGGTCCGGTGATCCCGGGCAACGTTGCGGATGTCGCTTTTGCGACGATTCACCCGAAAGATGTTGATACCTCTACATTGGCCACGCTTGACCTGAACATCTATACAACCTCGCTCTTCAAGTTGCCCGCCGGCGGAGTCGGCTTCGCCTTCGGTGGCCAGTTCCGGCGTGAGCAGTTGGAACAGCAAGTCGATGAACTCTCACTTGAAGGTGATATCGCTGGCAGCTCCACTGGTGCGAATACCAATGCGGGTCGGCGGGATTGGGCCATCTACGCGGAATCGAACATCCCGATCACCAGCCCGACCTTCAACTTCCCGGGCTTCTACTCCCTGGAATTGTCGGCTGCGGTGCGATATGAAGAGTTCAAAAACAACAACACCAACGTCACGGTGCCAAAATTCGGCATCCGCTGGCAGCCGTTCGACGAAACGCTCACGATTCGTTCTACAATCGGCAAGGGCTTCCTCGAGCCGTCGCTGATCGAACTTTTCGGCAGCCCGACTTCGGCGCTCACGCCAGTCTTCGACACTCTGCCCACCTCTTTGGGAGGGCCGAACGTTCCTCTCTTCTTGCCGGATGGCTCAAAGAATCCGCTCCGCAATGAGCCTGAGCAGAACGTCGTCTTCACCAGCAGTCCGTTCCTGCAACCGGAAGACTCTGTCTCGTGGACCGCAGGCGTTGTCTGGTCACCGAAGTTCGTCCCCGGCTTTACCGCCACGGTTGATCTTTGGGATACTGAGCGGACCGGTCAAGTCATTCAATCGAGCATCGGAGGTATCCTGCAGCGTGAAGCGACGGGCGGATTGCTCCCAGGCGAAATCGTCCAACGTGACAGCTCCGGCTTTATTAGCCGGATCTTTGTTCCGTTCATCAACAGCGGATCAATCCGAGCTAACGGTATCGACTTCGGTCTGCAGTATGTGTATGCATCGCCATGGGGCACGTTCACAACTCTGACGCAGGCTTCGTATCTGAACTCGTTCAAAATCAAGTCGACGGAAGGTACACCGACACTACAGGCCGCTGGCCTGCCGGTCGGGGGCCTGCTCTCGACATCCGACGATGGCTACCTCCGGTGGCGCGGAATCTCGCGGCTCGACTGGAACTGGAATGGCTTTGACCTGATTGGCACAGCCCGGTTCTATGACGGGTTCCACGAGTTGACAGGATTTGGCCGCAACCATTGGGTGAGGCAGACTTGGTTCATCGATGGCCAGGCTTCCTACGACTTCACCTTCGTTGCTCCGGTCGAGAACCAGCCAGTCGCCGGATACTCGAAGGATGCCAAAGACATGATGAAGGGTAAGGATGGTAAGCAGACCGAAATGGCTGCTTCACAGACCGCGAACGCCGGCATGCCAGTATGGCAGCGAGTTCTGAATGGCACGACCATCACTCTTGGATGCGACAACATCTTCGGCATCGATCCTCCGAAATCCTATGGCTTCGGCGGAAACGCCACGAAGTATCCCGGCTTCCTTTATGATGCGACGGGCCGCTTCGTCTACGTCCAGCTGACGAAGAAGTTCTAAGCCAAGTTAGCAAAGAAGATTAACGGAGAGGCAGCGGACAACCGCTGCCTCTCTTGTTTTTAGGGAAGCTTATCCATCGCCGGACGGCCCCAACGCGGCCTACGCCTTCCGCGACAACGTAACTTTTGCGAAACCAAACCTTCCTTTTCACGAACAGGCCTGAGTTTGCGAAAACCAACCTTCTTTTCGAAAAGCGAGCCTCTTCCGTGGGATTGGCGTTACTTAGTGCCGATCAGGTTTCGGGCGAAGTACCTCAAATTGCGAAAAGCTTGCTTCGTCGGAACCGCAGCCAGCTAAAAGATCGCTGGGATTCAGATTGCTTTCCAATCAGAGCAATCCCAGCCCAGCAACTGCTCGAGTCGAGCAACCTCCTCCTTGTAGAGAGCGTAAAGATGCTGCCTTTCCTCGGGTGTAATCTCTCGTTCGTACGGGATCAGGTTTTGTTCGCGATTTTTGATTCTGCCCAGCGGCTTCACCCCGAGGAAACGGAAGACATCGCCCACAACGTTGACGGTTCGTTGCCGGAACTCCTCGAACTTGATCACGTGCACCTGCTCGCGCGGAAAGCACCGGAAGACGCGCTCGATCTGCTCGAAGTAAAAACCGCGATCAACGTAAGACCTGCGACGTGATTGCGACCCCGGCGATTCCTCTCTTTCTTTCATCTCGGCGGCCACCGCTTCCAGAAAGCCAAGCGGTTCACGTTGCCGGTCCCAGTTCATGTTCCACTGCGAAAAAGCGCGATCGATTGGGTTGCGCAGGAGAATGATCAATTTGATGCCAGGATGATAGTCCCGGATGCGTTTCATCGCCGGCTTCCAATAGGTATAGATGGGCGTGCAGGAGCCAATGATAAGCGACTTCGGCTTTAGCTTGATCCCTTCGTGCAAGATGTCGTAGTTCACGTCGCCGGCAGCGTAGCGTTTTTCATCATCGAAGAAGTGCCGCCGCGGATGATCGATCATGTGCGCCTCCTCGGGATGCGCGAAGGTGATGTTCGGATGTTGGTCGAGGTGATAATGCAGCGCGCTCGTCCCGCCCTTCTGAGTGCCGGCAATAATGAAGTCGAGGCGTTCTATCCGGTCGCGCGTTGATTGAGACATCGACTCATTCTCGTCTTAAGATATCGCTTCCACCAGACGCAAGCGCCGAGAACGCTTTAACCCCGCGCGCTCTCCTTTGTGAAAAGTACGCGTTCGCGTTCCATCACTCCTCCGTGCTTTAAAAACACTTCGAGAATTTGCGGGGTATAATATTGCCCGCCATATGCGGCATTCAGCTCGAAGAAAATTCGGCCGCCTGGGTTGAGCTGCCTTTTCAGGTCGGTGAGCAAGAAATCCCACTCCGCTGCGCCCCAACGCCAGGAGTCTTCGCGTCCACCCTGGAAGGCCGTCGCAAAGGCGGTAACAAGGTCGAATTTCCCATCCAGCTCGGGCAACGGTTCGAAGCCGGTGATCTTGCAAATGCGGCGATCGACGCGGAGCATCTCCACCAGGCTGTCGAAAATTGGAATCCCGGCGACATCGAGGCCAAGTCCGTCGTGGCCTAACGACTGGGTGACGAAGAGAAAAAAACCGCCGCCACAGCCGAGATCCAAAATTCTTTGCCGCGGCTGGCGATGCAGATCCAGATCCTGCGCGCGCCCCACGTTCTGGCGCATATGCTTCTCCACATCAAGATACTTTGCATAATGACGCCACAACCCGGGAGAATCGGATGGCAGCGTACCGTATTGCGCCCGCAAATCGCGCAGCCGCTCCTGATCGATCTTCGCCAGCAAAGGCGCGATCGGCACCGGGTGCAGAAGCCGGCGCGCGCGTCGCCAAGCCCGGCGATACGTCAACGGCCGGGCGACCTTCGCGAGCGATTCGGATAACCTCAAAGCATCATTCTCCTCCACGGTGAAAAAGGAAAAGGCGCGGAACGCTTTCCACCTTCTTCCGTCGCAGCTTACCGAACCGTTACGGAAGCGCTCTTGCAAACGAATCTGTGGGCCGTAATTTCTCGTATGAAAACGTTGAAAATGGCGCTCGGCATTGTCGCTGTGAGTCTCGTGGGGATCGGAATTACTCTGGCGGATCCGTTGGCGCAGGCGGTGAGCGGGGAAAACCAAAAGGAAAGGGTGGTGTTCGTGACCGGCTCGCACATTCCACAAAAGGTGAACGTAAAGGCGATCGGCACCAATACGACTTCGCCCGTTCGCGTTTATACGCGCGCGGAAATGGATCGCACTGGTCAATTCACGACCCAGGGAATCCTTGCGCAAGACCCATCGCTCAGTGTGATTAACGGAGGCGTCCCGGGGCGGCCCTGACGCTTCCTTGGATTACCGACAACACGCCTAGTATTCGCGGCGATCAGAGCTTGGCCCGACGCGGGTGACAACCGCAGTTGCTGCCCTTATGTCGTCGCGAGCGCCGCGGTCGCAGCGGCAGCGGCTTGGCCGTTGGCACTCGTGCCCTCGAGCGAAAGATAAGTGTATCCCTGCAGGCTGCGCTCATAATCAGCCAGGATTTTCATGGCGTCGTTAGGCTTAAGCCGGTCGCTCTTGATTGCGGCATCGACCTGCGATTTCATCCGCCGCGTTAGTTCGACCTTGTCCCACTGCGTGAGAGCCAGGACTTGGCCGACTGTGCTGCCTTCGATCACCTCTTCGATGTACCACCCGGACTCTTCGTCCTCATCGAGAAACACGTGCACCTCGGTGACGCGGCCAAAGAGATTGTGCAGGTCCCCCATGATGTCCTGGTAGGCACCGACGAGAAAGACACCGAGATAATAGAGCTCGCCCGGGATGATCCGGTGCAGCGGAAGCGTCTCTTTCACATCTTGCAGGTCGGTGAACTTATTGATCTTGCCGTCGGAATCGCATGTGATATCGACGAGCGTACCGTGTCGCTCCGGCGGCGTCGTTAGGCGATGGATCGGCATGATCGGGAAAAGCTGCCCCAGAGCCCAGTGATCGATGAGAGATTGAAAAACCGAAAAGTTGCAAATGTATTGGTCACCTAACGATGTCTCCAGCTCCTTCACTTCCTCCGGCACGTACTTCAGACCTCGGTGCAGGCTCACAATTTGCGAGGCGAGCTGCCAGTAGAGCGCTTCGATCTTGGCTTTCGATTCAAGATCGAGGAGCCCGAGATTGAACATCTGCCGGGCTTCTTCCTTGATCTGTTGCGCATCGTGCAAGGTCTCGAGGCGATTGCCGCGCTTGAGTTGGCGCTTCACTTCGATAATATCGCGCAGCGGTTTCGGGTCGTTAGGCGCGGCTTCTATTTTCGAATTCTGCATCTGCTTCTCGATCGAGCCGAACGATTCAACCACGAGCACGGAATGATGGGCGACGATCGCGCGCCCACCCTCACTTACGATCGTGGGATGGGCGACCCCTTCCGAATCGCACACCTCGGTGATGCTGTAGACGACATCGTTGCAATACTCCTGGAGTGAGTAATTCGTCGAGCTATCGAAACTCGTGCGCGAGCCGTCGTAGTCGACACCGAGGCCACCGCCGACATCGAGATACCCCATCTCGTGCCCCATCTTGGAGAGCTTCGCGTAATAGCGCGCCGCTTCCCGCACCGCGCTCTTGATCGTTGAGATGTCCGGGACCTGCGAGCCCACGTGGAAATGAACCAGCTTGAGACAGTGCGCCAATCCCTGCGCCTTCAGCATCTCGCTCGCCGCGACAAGATTTGTCGTGCTCAGTCCAAACTTTGCGTTCTCCCCTCCGCTCGTCGTCCACTTCCCCGCGCCTTTGCTGTGCAGGCGAACCCGCACACCGATATAAGGCTCAATCCCCATCTCCTTCGCGATCCGGAGCGTTTGCTCGAGCTCTTCGAGTTTCTCGACCACGATCATGACGGACTTGCCAAGCCGCCGTCCGAGCATCGCGGTGCGGATGTAGGCGCGATCTTTGTAGCCGTTGCAAATGATCAGGCTCTCCGGGTCCTGGTGCATCGCGAGCGCCGCGATCAACTCGGGTTTGCTTCCGGCTTCGAGCCCGAAATGAAATGGCGCACCAGCGTCGACGATCTCTTCGATCACTTCCCGGAGTTGATTGACTTTGATCGGAAAAACGCCGCGATAGGTGCCGCGGTAGCCGAACTCCTGCATCGCCCCCTGAAACGAACGGTTGACGGTATTCACTCGATCGCGCAGCAGATCCTGGAAACGAATGACGAGCGGAAAACCGAGTCCGCGCTGCCGCGCTTCCTGCACCACTTCAAGAAGATCGATCGAGCCGCCGGCTGCCTTTAACGGCCTGACGACGACGTTACCGGCGTTGTTGACTGAGAAGTAGCCGTGGCCCCAGGCATCGACATTGTACGTCGAGATCGCCGCCTCGATGTCCCACTCCGCTTTCGTCATTGTCGCGCAGTGTAGGACAGCAGACCGCAAATTCAATCGGCAGATTTGGCCGCGGCAAAACGCCTTTCTCCGAGGCAATTCCAGTCGTGCCCGGCGGTCGCTTGCTTGTTTTTCAAATTCGCTCTGATACGGTTTTCGCGATGAACAAGACGGTGATCGAGGTGCAGGTGCGTGCGGTTCTTCCAACCAGCGGCGGCTGCGCGATCTTCCTCGGAAATTCCGACAAGGTGTTCATCATTTATGTCGACCAAAGCGTCGGGAGCGCGATCACGATGTTCATGCGCGGAACCGTGAAAGAGCGCCCGCTCACTCACGACCTGATGGGCCATCTCATGACCGCGCTCGGCGCTCATGTCGAGCGCGTGATTATTAACGACCTAAAAAATGCCACCTACTACGCGCGCTTGATTATTCGCGCGGAGAACGAGCTGCATCAGAAAAAGATCGTCGAACTGGACGGGCGGCCGAGCGATTGCATTGCGATGGCGGTGCAACAGAAGGCGCAGATCTACGTCAGCCAGGAAGTGTGGGACGAAGTCGACGACATGAGCGACGTCCTGCGCAAAATGGAAGAGGACGGGATCAAACCCGAGATCGAGCCCGGCGGAGAATCCTCGGAAGAGGAGGAGGAAGAGTAGGCCATCCTCTTGCTCCTGATCCTCGTCTTTGCCGGCGGCTTAGGAGCAGAATTATCCGATTAATTCGGGATAATGACGCTGCGCCATCGCGGTGCAGCGCTCGAGAATCGCAGCCGGCGTATCCAGTTCCAGCACTTCATCAAGCAGTTGTCGGCATTCCGCGCTCGTTAGGGCCTGAACTGCGCTCTTGACCCGCGGCACGATCGTGGCGCTCGCGCTCAGTTCATCCATTCCCAGTCCAAGCAGAAGCGGCGTAAACAGAACTTCGCCGGCCATCTCGCCACAAACGCCCACCCAGATATTGTTCGCGTGCGCCGCGTCCGCCACCATCTTCAACAGCCTAACGACTGAAGGATGACTCGGCTCGTAGAGATGCGCGACACGTTCGTTCGTGCGATCGATCGCAATCGCATACTGGATCAGGTCGTTCGTTCCGATGCTGAAAAAATCGACCTCGCGCGCGAGACGATCGGCCATGATCGCGGCCGTTGGCACTTCGATCATGATTCCGATCTCGAGTCCATCGTCGAAGCCACGGCCCTCGCAACGCAGCTCTTGCTTGCATTCCTCCAGCACCTCGCAACCGCGCCGCACTTCATCCAAACCCGAGATCATCGGGAACATGATTTTGATGTTCGCACCGACACTGGCCCGCAGGATGGCGCGCAACTGCGCCTTGAAAATGTGTATGTTTTCGAGGCAAAACCGAATCGCGCGCCAGCCCAGAAAAGGGTTCAGCTCGTCGCCGCTCTCGATGTTTTCTGAAATCTTGTCGCCACCGAGATCGAGCGTGCGGATGATGAGCGGGTCGGGCGCGAGCCGCTGCGCAACGCTGCGATAAATCTCGAACTGCTCCTCTTCCGAGGGCAGGGTCGGCTGATTGAGGTAAAGAAACTCCGTCCGGTAAAGCCCGACTCCCTCGGCGCCGTTGGCCAGCACCGAATCGATTTCGTCCGGCAACTCGATGTTCGCCGAGAGGACGACGTGGCGCCCGTCGCGGGTCGTCGATTTGGTTTCCCGTAGTTTCGTTAGGCGGGCGGCCAGCGCGCCTTTTTCACGCTCCAGCTCTTCGTACTCGCGCAGCGTTTGCTCGCTCGGATGAATGATGAGGAGGCCGTGATAACCGTCGATCAACGCCGGCACGCCCGTTTCCAGGATCTCCGTCGCGTTGCGCAGACCGACGACGGCGGGAATGCCTAACGATCGCGCCATGATCGCGGTGTGCGAAGTCTGGCTCCCGAGATCGAGCGCGAAGCCGCGCACGTACTCGCGATTCATCGTCGCGGTGTCGGATGGCGTGAGGTTGTGCGCAATCAGGATGTGCGGCTCCTCGATCGAAAGGAATGGTCGGGGCGTTTTTCCCTGCAGGTTGCGAATCACGCGCCGGCTCACATCCTGGATGTCGAGGGCACGCTCGCGCAGATAGGGATCGTCGATTTTGCTCAACGATTCGACATACCGGTTCGCCACTTCCTGGAAAGCGTACTCGACATTGCAATGCTCCGTCTCCAGTCGCCGCAGCACTTCGTCGATCAACGTCTGGTCCTCGACCACGAGCAAATGCGCGTCGAAAATGCCCGCATCCTTCGCGCCGATCGCTTCCGCGATCTGCTGTTGCATTTCGAGAATCTGCGCGCGCGTTTGAATCAACCCGCTCTCGAAACGTGCGATCTCATCCGGTATGTGCGCCGAATCGACGTGATAGCGCACGACGTCATCGTTCTCGATCGAGAAAACGTGCACCGGCCCGCGCGCAATCCCCGGCGCCGCTGCCATCCCCTGACAACGCTTTTCCTCCTGCCCCCGATCGGCGCTCATCCCGGTCTTAGAATACCCGGAGCGTCAACTAATCCTCGTTGAAGCGCGACTGAATTAATTGTTCGATTTCCTGCAGCGCCTGGGCGGCGTCGGGACCTTCGGCGCGGATGTGCAACTTCGAACCCTGGCCGGCGGCGAGCATCATCAGGCCCATGATGCTTTTGCCGCTGATTTCCTCGCCCTCTTTTGCCACCCAGATGTCGCAGCGATGTCTGCTCGCGACGCGCACGAACATGGCGGCGGGACGCGCGTGCAGGCCGAGCCGGTTGATGATCGTCATCTCCTTCTCCAACTTCTCGACCGAGTCGGCCGCGCTGCGTCGGTTTAGTAATCCCATCTAGCTGCCCTGTGCCTCCATCAGACTGATCAATTTATTGTTAAATTCCAGCGCGCTGTTCAATCCAAGGCCCTTCAACTTCTGATCCATCGCCGCCACCTCGATCAATCGCGCGATATCCCGTCCCGGCCGCACCGGAATCGTGATGTGCGGGACCTGGATCTTCAGAATCTCGTAAAACTCGCGGTCCAGCCCGATCCTATCCACTTCTTCCAGCTCCTGCCAATCTTTTAGCGTGACCACGAGATCGACTCGCTTCTCGATCCGAATCGCTCCGATCCCGAAGACCGAGACGACGTTAATGATGCCAATCCCGCGCACCTCCATATGGTAACGGGTCACATCCGGAGCCGTCGCCATCAGCTCGCGACCTTCGAGCGATTTGACTCGCGTGACATCGTCCGACACCAGGCTATAGCCGCGCTCAATCAGGCCGAGCACGCACTCGCTTTTGCCGACGCCGCTCGCGCCGCGGATCAGCACGCCGATGCCGAGAATATCGACCATGCTGCCGAACTCCGTCACGGTCGGCGAAAAATCGTACTCCAGCGCGATCGTGGCGGCGTTGATGAATTTCATCGTGATCATCGGCGTGCGAAAAACCGCCACGCCCGCTTCTTCCACAATCGCGAGCAGATCGGGCGGGAGATGAAAACCGCGCGAGACCACGAGGCAGGGGATTTTTGCCTGGCAGAGTGCGCGGAAACGGCGACGTCGCTGCGGTCTCGTCAGATTCTTGAGATACGATTGCTCAGCCGCGCCCAGCACCTGGACGCGTTTCTCGGCAAAGTAGGCGTAGAAACCGGCGAGGGCGAGCCCGGGCCGGTTGATGGTCGGCTCGCGAATGCGGCGCTCCAAGCCGCCGCGACCACCTTCGAGCTTAAGCTGGAGTTTCTTGGCGTGCCGCTCGTAGAACGCGCCCACCGTCACGACCGGCACATTCGTGCGCTGTGCGCCGGAGGTGATCGTTTGGACGGCCGGCTCGGAGCTCATCGCGCAAGCTTTCTATCTCGAACGCGGCACAATCGCAACCCGACCTTGCGTCGCGGAAAGCTTGTGATTTCGTGCGGATTGCCTCTACCTTCCGCCGTAGCAAACGAAGCGCGTATTCCCATGCGGATTCTGGTTATCGAAGACGACGCTCGGCTCGCGCGCCAAATCATCCGCGATTTGCAACTCGCCAATCATGAGGCAACGGCGGCAAACGACGGCGCAGAGGGATTGCGGGCGGCGTTGCGCGATCCGCCGGATCTGATCGTGCTCGACCTGAATCTTCCCGGGATGGATGGCCTGGCCGTGCTCGAAAATTTGCGCAACGCGCACTCGACCGCTCGTATCCTTATCCTGACGGCGCTCGACGCCGTCTCCGACCGCGTCAAAGGACTGAAGGCCGGTGCGGATGATTATCTCGGCAAGCCATTCGCGATGAATGAACTCATGGCGCGGATTGAGGCGTTAGGCCGGCGTGCCGCCACGCCCACCGCTGCCGATCTGCTCAAGGTCGCAGACCTGCAAATGGATGTGCAGCATCGCCATGTCTCGCGCGCCGGGCAGCCGATCGCGCTCTCGCCGCGCGAGTTCGACGTCTTGCAGGTGCTTATGCAGGAGCCGGGCCGGGTTTTTTCGCGCACCGAGCTGTGCGAACGCATCTGGCAACGCGAACACGAATACGACACCCGGACGGTCGAGATCTTTATCGCCCGGCTGCGGAAGAAGATTGATTCTGCTTTCGATCAGCCACTCATCCAGACTTTGCGCTACGTGGGTTACACGATTCGCGATCCCGCCCTCGCAGCTGGCGCACGGTGAAAGTAAACAGGGGCCTATGTTCGTTAGGCAAACCCGCCGGAAGATCGCGCCGCTCCTTGCCAGCGCCCTCCTCGTCATCAGTGGTTGCACGGAATTGCCTAACGATGTTGGCGTTCGACCCCATCGGATCGCGGAACAGACCCGGCGGGCGTCACGTCATCCGATCGTCGCCTACTGGAAGGATGATCCCGCGGCGACAGGAAAAACCCGCATCCTCATCAATCTCACTGCGCAACAGGCCTTCTTTTTTCGCGGCGATAAACTGGTCGGGCGCACGAACATCTCCTCGGGCCGGCGCGAGTTTGCGACCCCGCCGGGAAAATATCGTGTCATCCAAAAAGACGCCGATCACATCTCGAGCCAATATGGCGCCTGCGTTTCCCGCTCCGGCCGGGTCGTTAGGCGCGACGTCGATATGAGACGGGATCGCTGTCCTCCGGGAGCGCATTTCGTCGGCGCGGCGATGCCGTACTTCCTTCGTTTCACCGGCGGCTATGGCATGCACGCCGGATTCGTGCCGCCTTATCGCGCCTCGCATGGCTGCGTCCGAATGCCGCCGCAGATGGCCCAACATTTCTTCGAAGCAGCCGAAACCGGAACTCCCGTGGAAGTCGTCGAGCCGGAGTTTAAGCTCCAGCGATGAATCTCGCGACCGAACTGCGCGGACTGCTCGGCGACGATGCTGTCGCGAGCGACGAGCCGACGCGGATCGCGCACGCCGGCGACAAATGGTTCGCCCTCCACCAGCCGGAGGTGGTCGTTTTCGCCGTCACGGCCGAGCAGGTGAGCAAGCTTCTCCGCTTTGCCTCCGAAAACCGAATTCCCGTGACCGCTCGCGGCGCGGGTTATGGATATGTCGGCGGTTGCGTTCCCGCCCGCGGCGGCATCGCGCTCTCGCTCGCGCGCATGAATCGGATCAACGAAATCAGTTTCGACGACGCGGTCGCGATCGTGGAGCCGGGCGTGATCACGGGCGAACTGCAAGCCGCTGTTCGCGCGCGGAAGTTATTTTACCCGCCAGATCCGGCGAGCCTGCACGATTGCAGCATTGGCGGAAACGTCGCGACGAACGCGGGCGGGCCGCGTTGTCTGAAGTACGGCGTCACGCGCCACTACGTTATCGGGCTCGAAGTGGTGCTCGCGAACGGCGACGTGCTGCGCACCGGCGGACGCGTGCACAAGAACAAAACCGGGTTCGACTTGATCGGCCTTTTTGTCGGCTCCGAAGGATTGTTAGGCGTGGTCACGGAAATCACGCTCCGGCTTCTGCCTTTGCCGCCGGCGCGCGCGACTCTCTCGGCTTCCTTCGCCACCATGTCGCAAGCCGCCGCTGCGGTGCAGGCAATTTTCGCCGCCGGTTTTCTCCCCGCCTCGCTCGAAATTGCGGATCAATTTACGCTCGAGGCGGCGCGCCACGACCGCGGCGCCGGCGTCGTTCCCGAGGGAAACGCCCACATGCTGGTCGATGTCGATGGCCAGCCCGAAGCCGTGCGGTTCGAAATGGCGGCGCTCGAAAAATTGCTCGCAGCGCGCAATCCGAACAGCCTAACGATTGCTATGAGCGAGGAAGGCGCCGAGAAATTGTGGGCGCTGCGCCGCGAGTTCAGTAATTCGCTTCGCGCCACTGGCCTAACGAAACTCAATCAGGACATCGTCGTCCCACGCAGCCGCCTGGTCGATCTGGTCGATTTCGCCGCGCAACTTCAGGCGCGCCACGGTTTTCCCATCGCCACTTTCGGCCACGCCGGCGACGGCAACATTCACGTCAATATTATGGCCGCGAATTATGAAGATCCGGCGGTGCACAGGCGCGTGGAGCAGGCGCTCGACGAACTCTTCGCCCAGGTTCTGGCCTGGGATGGAGTGATCACCGGCGAGCACGGCATTGGCCTGGCCAAGAAACGCTGGTGGCCCGAAGCGACCACGGACGTTGTGCGCGATTTGCACGCGCGCTTGAAACAGGCACTCGATCCGCACGACATCCTGAATCCCGGGAAATTTGTCGGTTGAAGGGTTGATCGACCGCGCGGTGGTGCTAAGTTCCGCGCCTCCACATTACGCGCACCCTTGGTCTGGCGACCGAATCTTAGGTGGTGCGTTCTGCGTCCAGTTTTTTGCTGGAACATTTGTTTTGATGAAGCCAGGAACACTTACCCACACCATCGCGGTCGCGCTTTCTTCCATCTCCGCGCTCTTTTCGCCCTCTGCGCCGGCCCAGACGCCGCCCACGAAAATGAAGCTGAGCAAAAAGCAGAATCGCCTCAACGACGACCTGCTTCTCCGGGTCGATCCGATCAGCTACACGCCCTCGGATGTGTCGAGCAATAAACGCCAGGGGGAAGAGCGTTACCCGTGGAAAAAGGAGATCGTCACGACTGTTTTTTGGATCGGAGAAAAACCGAGCGCAAACAATCCGGTGCCGAATCGCGCCAGCAGTTGGGACAAGACCTGGTCGCGAAGCTACGGCGGCTACGATGATCCGAAGCGATCGAATCGAAACAATTATATCCCGGCTGATTTCATCCCGCGGCAAAATCCTTTCTACTGCGCGCTGCCCTACAACGACAAAGCGAAGGAAGGCCATCGGGCGGAAGCACCGCGCGTGGTACCGTGGTTCAAGGAAGCGTACCAGGGGCCGGGTGTCTCGGTCTGCAAAGGTCATTGGGTCGCGATCCGCAAAGGCAATCGCGTCGTCTATGCGCAATGGGAGGACGCGGGCCCATTCCGCACCGATCATTGGCAATACGTCTTTGGCAATGAGCGGCCCAAGCCGAATCTCAATCACGGCGCCGGCCTCGATGTTTCACCGGCGGTGCGCGATTATCTGGGCCTCGAGGACACCGATGTGACGGACTGGAAATTCGTTGATTTCGACGAAGTGCCACACGGCCCGTGGGCGCGCTACGGCGACAACAACACCTTTGTCATCAATGAACGGAAGCGTGAGGAACAACTCGCGAGCGCGAAGAAACCGGGCGCGACCGTCCTTCGTTAGGCGGGTTCCTTTGTTCTTCCCGCGGTTCATTTCCGCTGGCGCAATCGCGCTTTGCATCTCGTGCCTGGCGGCCGCGGAAGAACCGCTCCGCACCGGCAAAGCAGCGATGGGCGGCTGGGCGGAGGACGCGCCGGGAGTTCGGCGCAAGATCACGGTGCAGGATCTTCCGCCGCCTAACGAGACTCGTTCGGTGGATAACGAACCCAAGATCGTGGCGCGGCCGGAAGGGGCAGAGCTTCGTGCCCCGCCGGGATTCAAAATCGAGCAGTACGCGAGCGGGTTTCGCGACCCGCGCTACCTGTTGACGGCGCCGAATGGCGACATCTTTGTCGTCGAGAGCCGGGCTGACCAAATCAAAGTGCTGCGAGACACGGCCGGCGACGGCAAGCCGGATGTGACGCAGCTTTTTACTCAGGACCATCTCCGCAAGCCGTTCGGGATCGCGTTCTACCCGCCCGGCGCCGACCCGCAATATCTCTACGTTGCGAACACCGACGGCATCATCCGCTTTCCGTATCGCAACGGCGATTTGAAAGCGCGCGGACCGGCCGAAAAACTCGGCGCGCATCTTTCGCCCGGCGGCTTGCTCCGCGGCGGCGGGCATTGGACGCGCGGTCTCGCCTTTTCGCCCGACGGAAAGAAGATGTACGTCTCGATCGGTTCCCTAACGAACGACTCAGACGACCGCGCGGAACAGGACCGGGCGCGCATTTTCGAGTTCAACTCGGACGGCACCGGCCAGAAAGTTTACGCCTGGGGCATCCGCAATGCCGTCGGCATCAAGGTGCGACCCGGGACGAAGGAACTCTGGATGAGCACGAACGAGCGCGACGAACTGGGCGACAATCTCGTGCCCGATTACATCAGCAGCGTCCGGCCCGACGGCTTCTACAACTGGCCGTGGTTTTATCTCGGCAATCACCAGGACCCGCGGCACGACGGCGCGCACCCCGAGCTTGCGAAGAAAGTTATCGTCCCCGACGTGCTCGTGCAGGCGCATTCCGCCTCACTCAACCTCTGCTTCTACGACGGAAAACAGTTTCCCGAAGAATATCGCGGCGACATCTTCGCCGCCTTCCACGGCTCGTGGAACCGGTCGCGGCCGACCGGTTACAAGATCGTGCGCGTGCCGTTCCGGGACGGCAAAGTGCTGGGGGAGTACGAGGATTTCGTAACCGGCTTCGTCATATCGAACGGCGACGTCTGGGGCCGGCCGGTTGGCGTCACGGTCGCGAAAGACGGCAGCTTGCTCTTCAGCGAAGACGCGCACGGCACGATCTGGCGCGTCAGCTATACTCGTTAGGCGATCAACCTCGGGTTGTAAGATGGAGCGCGCCATTCACACTTTCGAGAACGGCGTCCGCGTTTATCAGGACCAGCTCCTCGAGGAACAGCGGGCGCGTTACGCGAAACGGAACGTCCACGAAGCCGAAGAAGAGGAAATCTTCGTCAACTTGATCCGCCGCATTCCACCGGATGGCTGCTTCGTCGATGTCGGCGCGGCGATCGGTTATTACCTCATTCTCGCGCGCAGGCTCTCGCCCGGCCTGACGATTCACGGGATCGAGCCGCTCGCACGACACCGCCATTTTCTAGCCGAGAACGCCGTTCTCAACGGATTCTCGCCTAACGAATTTACGATTCATCCCGAAGGTCTCACTTCCTCGGAAGGCAGCCAGAGCTTCGTCGATCGCGGCTACAGCAGCCGGATTGGCAGAATGAGCGAACCTCGGCGCTCACTCAGTACGCGCTGGAAGAAACTGCTCGAGAGGGTGGAGCTGCGGCGATCGAAACAACTCCAGATCGCAACGATCACGCTCGATTCACTCGTTAGGCGGATTGGCCGCCGGATCGATCTTTTGCAGATGGATGTGCAGGGTCTCGAACTCGAAGTGCTGAAAGGCGCGCCGCAAAGCCTGAAAGAGGACGCGGTCGAGACCTTTCTCATCGGGACGCACGGTCGCGCCCACGGATTGACGTTGCACGAGGATTGTCGCGAGCTTTTGCGGGCGAACGGTTACCAAATCGAAGTCGATCTGCCCGATCCGAAGGAGCAGCCGGACGGCATTCTCGTCGCCAGCAGACGACGCTAGCGGCCCGCTCCGGATGACACTTCCGGTCACGCCTGTAGAATTGTTTCTAATGAAGCCCTCCATCAAATCGCTCACGCTTGAGGAGCTGCAGCAGCATTTCGCGGCGCGAAAGGCGCCGGCATATCGCGCCCGGCAGGTGACCGATTGGCTCTACAAGAAGAGGGCCGCGACCTTCACAGCCATGAGCGATCTCCCGGCCGAAACCCGGGCGGCGCTGGCGCAGGCATACTCATTCGTTAGGCCGGAAGTGGTCCGCGTCCTTGGCTCGAAAGACACGACCCGCAAGTTTCTCTTTCGCCTCGCGGACGGCAGCCTGATCGAGTCCGTGCTCATCCCCGCTTCTCCCGCGCTTTATGGCGAAACATCGGACCGGCGCACGATCTGCGTCTCGACCCAGGTCGGCTGCGCTTACGGTTGCAAATTTTGCGCAAGCGGCCTCGAAGGATTTTCGCGCAACCTGACGGCCGACGAGATTGTCGATCAACTGCTCGGGGTCGAGCGGGAGAGCGGTGAAAAGATCGACAACATCGTCTTCATGGGAATGGGCGAACCGCTCGCCAACCTGACGAACCTGCTCCGTGCGATCCGGATCATCAATGCGCCCTGGGGTCTGGAGATCGGCGCGCGCCACATCACGATCTCGACCAGCGGTCTGGCGCCGCAAATTCGCAAATTGGCGAATGAGCCGACGCAGTTTCGGCTCGCGATTTCACTCCATGGCGCGACCGACGAGGTGCGGAGCCGGATCATGCCGGTGAATCGCAAATACAACCTCGCCTCTTTGCTCGAAGCTTGTGACTTCTATGTCGCGCAGAAGAAGCGGCTGATGTTCGAGTACATCCTGATTGCAGATGTGAACGACAGCCACGAGCAGGCGCATCTGCTCGCGAAACATGCCCGCCGACTCTCGGCCAAGATCAATCTTATTCCCTACAACCGGGTGGAAGGCCTGGAATGGTCGCGTCCTTCGCGCGAGCGCCAGGAGAGTTTCCTCCGCGCCCTGCGCGAACACGGCGCCGTCGCGACCCTCCGGCGCGAGAAAGGGCACGACATCAATGCCGCCTGCGGCCAATTGCGTTTGCAAACAAAACGCGCGAGCGAAACAACACCCGTCGAGGCTTGAAGATCAAGCAGCGCGGAACCTGGGGCGGCGTTCTTCCGTTAGGCCGGGCGGAATGCGCCGCGTCCGCACTGTGGAGTCGGATATGACCGTGGTCACCGCCCCCGGCTACAACAAAAGCCGCCTACAAAGCTCTCCCACGCGCCACGCGCCTTTCGTGCGATCTCTTCTATATGGAAGAGAAAGCGAAAATCACCCGCAAGCAGATGGTGGATCTGCTCAACGAAGATCTCGCGCGCGAATATCAGGCCATCATCGCCTACGTCATCTACAGCCAGACCCTGAAAGGCGCCGAGTACGGACACATCGCGCAAGAGCTCGAAAAGCATGCCGCCGAGGAATTGGGGCACGCTCTCCTGGTTGCAAAGCAGATCGATTACTTCAACGGCGAACCCGTCAGTAAACCGAAGGAAGTAAAAGTCTCGGAAAAACCGAAGGAGATGCTGCGCTTCGATCTCGAGAACGAAAAGCAAACCTTAAGCAACTATCGCGAGCGCATCCGACAGGCCGACGCGATGGGCGAGTTCGCGCTCGGCGAAGCGCTGCGCAAAATCATCGCCCAGGAACAAGACCACCTGCAGGACCTGGCCGACGCTCTCGGCATCGACACGCCGAAGATCGAAGGCTGAGACACGATGAACAGTCTGGTGGCGATGGAGCGGTTTGCCTAACGAGTATAGCTGCTTTCTCGGGCAGGGTTAACTCGCCGTCTCGTAGTCGGGACTGAGGGCGGCGCTGCTAATGGGTCGTTGCCGGCGGCGCGCGATCGTGTCTGGCAAATGCAACTATTCCTTCGACCCGACTTCGATGAGCTCTTTGGTCAGGAAAACCAGGCCTGCCATCTGCACCCATTCGGAAAGAATATTGCCGACCACCTGACCCCATTTGCTTTCCGGAGTCATCCGCCAGAACAACAACGCCCAGCCGATCCCGGTGACGCCGATAAAAATAAGGAGCGAATGTTCCCGTAATAGTTCAACCCACGGATTTGGTTTGCGTCCGCGCACTGGCTTGCTTTCCGGCGAGCCGACTTCGTAGAGGAATTTCGTGCCGAGAATGATGACGAGCGATCCGCTCCAATCGGCGATTGCATTGCCACAGAAGGCGGCGAGATGGCTTTTCGGATCGAGCCAGAGGTAGCCAGCGAGCCAGAGAAGCAGCAAAGCGGCGGCGACGATCGAGAGTGAATGGCGGACGAACCACGGTCGTTTCTGTTTTCTTCGGCGGCTCATTCGTTAGTCATGATTGGCCAGTGGGCGCCTAACATTCGCGCTTCCAGAAAATCCTTCCTCGGCCTTCGCGGCTACCTTGAACCGGAAGAACAGCAGTGAGTCATGATAATTGCGAAAGACTGCCGCGGACGGAAGAACTCGACATTCGCTACATCGAGCGTGACGGGACCGGCGCCGCGGCGATCGCGTCTTCCAAGGCATGGATGTCGATCGGTTTGGTGAGATGGATGGAAAAACCGCTTTGCCGGCTTCTTTCCAGATCTTCTTCTGTGCCATAACCGCTGAGGGCGATGCCGGGAAGTCCATGCGTGTCGCGCAGGTAGGACATGAGCAGGTGGCCGTCGCCATCGGGCAGGCCGAGATCGGAGATGACAAGATCGACGCCACCGGCGGCGGCGATTTCGCGCGCGCCCGCCGCGGTCGCTACGGCAGCGACACGGTGGCCGCGACGCTGCAACAATCGCATAAGAGTGGAGCGAGTCTGCTCATGGTCTTCGACCAACAGGATGTGCCGCGATTTCGTGGAAGGCGTGGCGCCAGGCGCGGCCGCGGAGGCCCCAACCGTGATACATGACTCAGGCGCCTGCAGCGGCAACTCGATCTGAAAAGTGGCGCCGCAGTTTCGTCCGGAGCTCTCGACTTCGATGCGGCCGTTTTGAGCCGCGACAAGCCGCCGCGTGATGGCGAGCCCGAGCCCGATACCGCCAAAGCGATGCCGGCCGCCTTGATCTTCTTGAGTGAAAGAATCGAATACTTTCTCCAGCATCTCGGGCTCGATGCCGACGCCGGTATCGGAGATTTCCACGATTAGCGTTCCCTTTTTCTCCGCCGGATTGCGCGTCCGGATGGTGATGGCGCCGCCGGTTGGAGTGAACTTGACGGCGTTTTTGAGCACGTTCCAAAAGATCTGCTGAATCCGCACCGCATCCGCCTTGATGCAATGTTGTGACGCGCCGAGGTCGAACGTGACCTCGAGCTGTCGCTCGTGCATGTCGGCGCGGAGAATTTCGCATGTCTGGTGGAGCGCGGTGTGAGCATCGATGGATTGAAGATCGAGCCGCAACTTTCCCCCAGTGATGCGGGTGAGATCGAGCAGGTCATCGACCAGTTGCGCCTGGAGGGCGATGCCCTTGGCGATGACCGCAAGATCCTCGCGCACCCGGGGCAGGACCGTGTCGTCGTCGGCGAGCGCGGTAGCGAGGAGCAGCGCCGGGTTGAGCGGCGTGCGCAGCTCGTGCGAGAGCGCAGCGAGGAAATCGTCCTTCGCCCGGGTCGCGGTTTCGGCCCGTATTTTGGCGAGCTCCGCGCTCCGGCGCGAAGCCTCGGCGGTTTGAAACAGGATTTGGGCTCGCCCTTCGCTTTCGCGCAATGCTTCTTCGGTGTGTTTCTGATCATCAATGTCGGTGTTGGAACCGATCCACATCGTGACGGCACCTCCGGCATCGCGCATCGGAAAAGCGCGGCTCAAATGCCAGCGATACATGCCATCCGCGCGCCGGAAACGATGCTGAAATTCAAACGGCTCGCCGGTGTCGATGGATCGTTGCCAACGCCGGATGTTTTCCTCCACGTCATCGGGATGAATGAATTGGGTCCAGCCCCAGTCTTTGATTTGCTCAAAGCTCAGCCCGGTGAACTCCATCCATTGCTGGTTGAAATAATCGACCTCGCCATTGGACCGGGCGGTGAAAATTTTCTGCGGCATCGATTCGGCCATGAAACGCAAACGCTCGGCGGCTTTCTGCGCGGCTGCCTCCGCCCGCTTCCGCTCGTCGATTTCCGCGCGCAGTTGTTTGTTCAAATTCTCCGATGCTTCGGCCAGTTCATGCTGATGGACCGAGCCGAGCATCAAGGCGGTATTCATCGCGAGCATCTTTTCTTGCGACTGCGCCGTCTCGGTCACTTGAATGATGATTCCTACCGGCCCCTCTTCCGCGATTGCCGGCCACATCGCGTAAGACCAGAAGACAGGATACCCTCGAGGGTGTTGTTCCTCGGTGTGGCTCGCGGGCGTTGCGGTGCGCAAAACACAATCGAGCAACGTCCGGCATGCTTCCTTTTCCGAGAGCAGCTCGCAAAACTCCTTGCCGACGAGTTCTTCCACCGGCTTCTCCAGCAGGCGGCAAAAGGCCGGGTTGGCATAGCGCACGACGTGGCTGGCGCCTTCCAACATCGCCATCGGCAGGGGAGCATGCTCGATGATCGGCGCGCAGAGCTTCTGCCCGTCGGACGGCGGCGGCGTTGATGTTCGTTTCGCCTTCACCATTCCGGATTAAGAAAATGACGAAATCCGAAATCCGAAACCCGAAGGAAAGACAAATGGCGAATGGCGAACGCGCCTCCGTAGTCTCCGTTGGACTTCGTTTTTCGTCATTGATTCGAGCTTCGGCATTCGGATTTCGTCATTGCATCTCTACTTCGCTTTCGGTTCGGGCGACGCTTCGGCTTTCTGTGGGGGGCTTGAGCCGGTGCGCTCAGGGATCCCCGTGGTTAGTCCATGGTATTGCGTCGTTCGCGGGTGAATGATCACCACGCCTTCATCGGTGATGACATATTCGCGGATGTCTTTGCTGTGATTGCCGCCGCGCATTTTGACCACCACCATCACCTTGCGAAGCTGGCCGTCGATCTCCACATAACGCATCCGGATAATGTCATCGGTCAGGAACGAGATCGTATAGTGACTCAAGGAAAAAGCAGTGAAGGTGTCTTCCACTTCGACCGTGCTCAGGATCGTGACTCCGGCTCGGGTCAACGCTCCAATCATTCGGTAAAGCGACTCGCGAAAGTCGGTGCGGAATCCCGGCGCGAGCGCCATCTCAAAACCGACTAACGAATCAATCACCAGTCGTTTTGCGCCGATCCGTTCGACCGCATCGAGAATCGCTTGCATCGTTTCATCCACCGAAAGATCGAGCGGACGAAGGTAAAGGATTTCCAGAGCCCCGTTCTCCTGCGGCGTTTTTAAGTTCAGGCCAAAAGTTTCGGCCCGGTCGGTGTAACCTTGCGGGCGTTCTTCGAAGATCGCCATAATGGCTGGTTCCCCGTGGCGCAGACCGGCAGCGATGAATTGTGTGGCGAGCGCCGATTTGCCCGTTCCCGAAGGACCTGCCACGAGGAGACTGTCGCCTTCGAGAAGGCCCCCGCCCATCATTTTGTCCAGCTCGGGAATGCCCATTGAAAGCCGCCGGCGCCGCTTCGGTTTTGCTCTCGTGCCTAACAATCCCAGGGTGCGTGAGAAGGCTTGCAACCCCGCGTCGCTGATGCGGATGGTGTGCAGGCCCGGCACCGACTCCTGCCCGCGCAGCTTGATGACCTGCAATTTGCGCACGATGGAATTTCGCTCCGCCACCTGTGAGAGCCAGAAGAGGCCGTCGGCGACGGTGAAGAGCGGATTGTCGCGCATCTCTTCCTTATCATATTCGCCGACCAGAAAGGTCGTGGCTTCCCAACTGGTGAGAAATTGCGCGAGACGCTGGATAAAGGATTGCATTTCCAGCTCGTTCGCGTTTGCGACCGCTTTGCGCACCACGGTGCGGAAGGAATCCACCACTACGGTCGACGGATTGGCCGCCCTGACCTGCCTGACGATTTCATCGAGGACTGCATCCAAATCCTTCTCCAGCACCACTTCGCTGAGATTAAGAAAACGGACCGCCCGGCCCAGCTTCGATTCGTCGAAGAAGGAATATTGTTGCTGGTAGCGCAGCATTTTCATCGCCGGCTCGCCGAGGACGGTGAAGTAAAGCGCGGGTTTTTGGGCGGTCGCATTGGCAAAAGCGATTTGATGCGCCAGCGTGGTTTTGCCGCAGCCGGGCGAGCCTGCGATGATGTTGAAGGAAAACTCCGGGATGCCGCCACCCAGAATTTCGTCGAGGCCGCGCACACCGGTCGGGATTTTGTGGATTGTGACTTTGGACGGCGAGTTTCCGCTTTTCTCCGGCAGTTTGGCTTTCTGCCGGTCAGTTTTCTTTTTCATGCTTCTCTCCTTTGTCGAAATCAAAGTCGTCGAGGGACAGCTTCGGCCAAATATCGCGCAACAAGCGCAACGTTAGCTTTTCGCCGATGAAAACCACCAGCAGTCCAAGCAATTGGGCAAGCAGGACCACGCTTCCCTCGGAAATCTGCTCCGGGTCGGCTTGCGCGGCGGGTTCATCCAATCGCTCCAAAGAACCATCCGCTCGCACGCGCACCGCGCGCAGCCAGGGAACTTCCGCATTGGCGAGAGCAAGCGCGCGTGAAAGAAGCGCAGAAAAACCGACGTTCCCCATGAGAGAGGTCAAATGTGGGCGCAGCTTTTCGCCGACGTGGAAGGCCTCGGGGGTATTCGTCTCGAGGCGCTTATTTGCCTTCGTCTCATAAGCGATAAGATACTGGGACAACTCCCGTATCTTTGGCGTGATTCGGCTCATCTTGCCCTGGCTGTCGTTGCACTGCTTCACGGTAACGCAATCGCGGGGCTTCTGTGCCGCGTGCCCGCGCGGTCATTGCTGCTCGTTATACGCAACTCGCCGGGGGGAGACGAAGCGTAAATTTATTGGCCAGTTCGTCTGCGGAGCGGGCCTGGGATTGGAAAATTTTTTGCGCAGTTTGCTTGGCTGGCCTACATGAAACCATGGCCGGGCACGACTCAGAACGGGCTTGGGATGAGTACGACTGGGAGCGCTTTCTCCAGCAGCAGGATCGCAAAACGGAAAAATACATGGAGCTGCTCGAGAAATACATCGACGATCCAGAGCGCGATGAGATCGTCGCGCGCGAGATGGGCTGGACTCATTTCGCCGAAGAAAGCGGCGGGGAATGGCACGAGGAGGCGGAACTTTTCGGCGACGAAGAAGAGGCGGAGCCGGCCGAGGACGAGTGCAGCGGCGGCAGAGAGAGCTTCGAGCAACATGTCCTCTACCGTGCGGCTTTTGCCCTAACGATCTGGATCGATCAGCTTTTCGATGCCGCTCCGGCTTTGCAGAATGACCCGGCGGCGGTTCGGCTCGCGACCCATGCCGCGCTCGCGGCGGCCAAGCTGGCCGCAGCTCTGAGCGATGAAGAAGCGGAAGAAATCGGGATGACGATCGCCTACCTGAAACGCGCGCTCAAAGCGATCACCGTGGCGATGGAGGCGGCCGCGCAATTGAGCGATGACCAATCGCTCACCCGGGTGCAGCATTCCGCCCTTCGGCAGCGCCTTTTCCAGGTGCGTGACGGGGTCGTCCTGCTCATGGGCGAATTCCGCGGCGAGTGGATTCGCCGCTATGGCTCCGAAGGCTTTCGGAGTTGAATGAATCAGCGCCGACCCCGTCTAAAGGACGACGCGGAAGTGGCAGCGGCTCAGGCCGATGTCCCCGAGCTTGAGCTCGTGAAACAAGCGCAGGGTGGCGACACGGTGGCCTTTGACGAGCTCGTGAGTCGTTTCCGCACCCGAGTCTACGGCATGATCTACAACATGGTACATAACGAGCAGGATGCCTGGGACCTGGCTCAGGACAGCTTCCTCAAAGCCTGGAAGTCGATCGCCCGCTTTCGCGGGCAATCCTCGTTTTATACCTGGATTTATCGCATCGTAATGAACGTGACGATCGATTGGCTGCGCAAGAAACAGGTGAAAGGCAGCGCCGCGGAGTTCGACGATACGATCCAGGCAAAAGAGATTGATCCCGCCTCGCGCACCGCGCCTCATCCCGGCGCGCTGCCGCATGAGCGAATGCAGCATGAGGAAGTTCGGGCGCGAATCGAGGCAGCGATCGCGCAGCTTTCGCCGGAGCATCGAGCGGTGATTTTGATGAAGGAAATCGACGGCATGCAATATCATGAAATCGCGGAGTCGTTAGGCTGCTCGATCGGGACGGTAATGTCGCGTCTCTTTTACGCGCGGAAGAAGCTGCAAAATTTGTTGCGAGATGTTTATGAGAACGTTTGAAGAAAAGTGGACCGCGTGGATTGATGGTCAGTTGAGCGAAGCGGAACGCGCCGAGTTCGAAGCTTCGCTCGAGGATCGTGCCGCGGCCGGGGCGGAAAAGGAGCAGGCGCATAAGCTTGGGGCGCTGCTCAAGGCGGAATTGCAGCCCCGCCCAATGGGGAACGAGGATTTTTTCCAGCATCAGCTCCGTCAGCGGATTGCGGCGGAAGCGTGGCCGGGAGGGCGAGCGAAGCCGGGCCTGCGCGAAACCTGGTGGACGATTCCGCGCCTCGTCTGGATGGGAATGACTTCGCTCGCAATTTTTGCGGTCTGCACTTTCTTTGTCATGCGCGAAGAGCCGGCTCCCGATCAATCGCAGTATCTCAGCCAGATCTTGAACGCGAAAGTGGATCCAAACGTGAGCCCGCACGCGACGGTCTCGATTTTTCAGACGAAGGAGGACCACGTGACCGTGCTCTGGGTTGATGGCTTGAAATCGTTGCCGCCGGAATACGCGGCGAAATAAGCGATGGGTCGCGGGCTCCTCCTCCTGCTTATCGCGCTCCTGGTATCGTTAGGCGCGATCCCGGCAAATGCGCGGCCAGGGGAAAAGGTCTGGAGCGGTCTGGTTGTAGCGACAAACCGGCCACAGCCGCGCCCGGGAATGCGGCCGCGTCCGGGCCTGCCGCCGGGCCTCGCGCCGGGATTGCCGCCGCCCATGCATCGGCTGCACGGAACGCTCCGCCGCACCTTTGGCTACAATCAGTTCGACATCATTGGGCAGTCGCGCAAAACACTGCGCACCGGCGAGGAAGACTGGCTCGCGGCAAGCAAACATTTTTCCCTGCACGTCGATTCTCGCGGAGAGACGGCGAACGGCTATCGGGTGCATCTCAAGCTTTATCAGGATCGGCAGTTACTTCT
>JAICXG010000015.1 GCA_025980625.1 Chthoniobacterales bacterium | reverse complement strand
GCTCGATATCGATCAGCCGATGCGCGCCGTGCCGATAAAACCCAAGCAGGCGGTTTTCGACATGCACCGTGATGCGGTTGCGATACTCGTATTCCTGCGGCGAAGGAACAATCGGGCGCAGCGGCGGCTCCCGGAATTTGCCGATGCGCTGTAAGGCCTGCCCGAGCTGCTTCCATTTCGAGTGCAATTGATGTTCGTAATTCATGTGCTGGTAACTGCATCCGCCGCAACGCCCGAAATAAGGACAACGCGGCATCGCGCGTTGCGGCGACGGCTCGATCGGCCTAACGAGTTCGGCTTCGGCGAACGATTTCTTCTCTCTCACAATCCTTGCTCTCACTCGCTCGCCGTCGATCGTGAAGGGAACAAACACCGCTTTGCCTTCCACCCGGCCAACGCCTTTTCCACCGAAGGCGATGTCTTCGATCAGTAGCTCAACTTCGCCTCTCATCTACCCTGCCTCCTATGTTCTTCCAGGGCGCAAGCAAACGAGTAAGAGGAAGCGGAAGCGTTTTAACTGATGAATTCCGCCAGCGGCTCCATTTGTTCGATATGGCTGCAGAAAATCTTGAAGGCAGCCAGAATCGGGACTGCCAGAATGATGCCGACAATGCTCCACATCCAGCCCCAGAAGAGGAGAGAGAGAATGACAAGGACTGGATTGAGAGTAAGTGAGCGGCCCATTACCATTGGAGTGATGAAGTTTCCTTCCAGAGTCGCGAGCGCAAGATAGACCGCGGGAAAGAGCAGGGCATAGCTCAGGCTGTCGAAACTAAGGATCGCGCCCAGAGTCATAAAGATGATGCCGCTGAGGGCGCCGAAATAAGGAACGAAATTCAACAGCGCCACCATCGCTCCCCACATCGCCGGGTTAGGTAGCCCGAAAAATCCGACCGCCGCTCCGACCGCGAGCCCCAGAGAGCAATTGATCACCGTGACCGTAACCAAGTAACGCGAGACCTGGCCCTCAATCTCATGAGCAATCGAGACGGCGCGCTTCTTATCGGAAAGGGTCGGCATCAGCTTGATCAGTTTGCTGAGGAAGACGCCATCGTAGGCGAGGAGAAAGTAGAGCAGGATGAGAGTCGTGACAATGCTGGCGAGAAACTCCGGCGTCTGCAGCATGAGCTGCTCACTGAGCGGTTTCTTCACTTCCACCGTCGGCGGTTTGTTTCCGGTATCGCCGGTTGCGGTTAGTTTTTCAATTGCCCCGCTGGCTTTAGCGACCTTTTCCATCGGCCGTTTCAAAGGGATAAGTTTGTACTGCAATTGTTGCAGGCTGTAGGGTGCTTTCTCGATCCAACCGGCGGCGGGCAGGACCAGAAAGGAAATCCCATAAGCGATCAGCGCGAGGAGTGAAATCAATGTCAAACCCGATCCGATCAGCGGCGGAATTTTGATCCCGGCCAGCGCCCTAACGAACGGGCGCAGAAGATAACTCAGGAGCCACGCCAGGATGATCGGGAGGAGAAGCGACCGCATAAAATAGATCGTGTAAAAGACCGCCAGAAGAAACAGCCCGGTCAGCGCCATCGATCGCACGTCGAAGGGACGCCGCAGCAATTCATCCATCCGGACGCGCGGCTTGACGACGGTCTCAGGCTCCTCGCCGTTGCCGGGGCCAGGGCGCGATGGCACTTTCTCGAGTTCGATCTCCATTCTCCTCTCGATGAATCGCGAGTGGCCTGAAACTTACGCGCCCGAACTCCAAATTGCTTCTCACTCGGTGCGGAAAAAGAGCCGGTTGACGAGTCGCTCGATTACGCGGTTGCTGTTCCCCGATGCCGACTGCTTCTTTGCGCGCACTCCTGGCGCACACGATCGATTACGCCGGGCTTTTCCCGCCGGCCGAGCTGGCGCTGGAGCCGGCCTTGGAAAACCAGGCCGCCTACGTCCGGTCGCCGGACGAATGGATGCTCGGGACATTCGTCCTGCCGATCGCGAAATTCGAGGCAACGCGCACTCATCTCGATCAGTTCGATCGCGAGCATCCGTTGAGAATTTCCGCGCTCGGTCCCAAGACAACGAAAGCCGCGGAGTTTCGCGCCGCGCTCGAGATGGCGGCCGGTGCGATTAAACAACTGCTTGGCGAAGCCAGAGAGTCGGTCAGGATCGAACAATTTGAAATGCCGCTGCCCGCCGGCGACCTCGCTGATTCGTTAGGCCAGGCGCGCGCTCTGCTCGGCGATCTGGCGTTAAAGATTTTCTGGGAAGCGCCGGGCGACACGGCAGGGGCGACGATGGAGGCGCTGGCCGGCGGCAATGCCGGTTTCAAACTGCGCACCGGCGGAGTGACGGCGGAGACATTTCCGAGCGCGGGGCAGATCGCCCGTGCGCTTGTGACCGCAGTCCGGCACCGGGTGCCGATCAAGTTTACCGCCGGGCTGCATCATCCGCTGCGCCTCTTCCACGCCAGCGTCGGGACGAAGATGCACGGTTTCCTCAACGTCCTTGGCGCGGGCGTGCTCGCAGCCGAGCATCGCTGGAGCGAAGCGCAAACCGAGGAGATGCTGCTGGCGGAAGATCCGCGGGCGTTTCTCTTCGACGATGAGAACTTTCGCTGGCGGGACTGGAAAATCAGCACCGCCCAGATTGAAACCCGGCGCCGGCTTATCACGTCGTTAGGCAGCTGCAGTTTCGACGAACCGCGCGACGACCTGCGCGCGCTTGGGCTGCTCCAGGAGAACGCAGCCTTTCAGGTTGCCGGCTCGAATCGGGCAAGCTAGAAGGTCGCGCCACCTGTCACGATGCCTGCCGCACTGCAATCCTTCATCGATGTTGCCCCGGATTCCCACTTCCCGATCCAGAATCTCCCCTACGGAGTCTTCCGGCCTAACGACGGGCCGGCGCGCCCCGGCGTCGCGATCGGCGATCTCGTGCTCGATCTGCGCGTGCTGGAGGAGAGCGGCTCTTTCCGCGCACTCGATTTCGGGCCGCGGCCGATTTTCGGCGGCGACAGCCTGAACGCGTTTCTCGCGCTCGGGCGCCCGGCGTGGCGGAAAACGCGCGAGATTTTGCAACATCTGCTCGCCGCGGAAACGCCTGCGCTGCGCGACGATCCACTTTTACGCGAGCGGGCGTTCCATCGCCAGGCCGAGGTGACGATGCAATTACCCGCGCGGGTTGGCGATTACACCGATTTTTATTCCTCCTATCACCACGCCTTCAATGTCGGGACGATGTTTCGCGGCCCGGAGAACGCGCTCATGCCGAATTGGAAATGGCTGCCGATCGCCTATCACGGCCGGGCCAGCTCGATCGTTGTCAGCGGGGCCGAGGTGAGGCGACCCCGCGGCCAGATCAAACCGCCCGATACTGTCGCGCCGGTCTTCAGCCCGACCCGGGCGCTGGACTTTGAGCTCGAGACCGCATTTTTTATCGGCTCGCCTAACGAACTTGGCCATCCGGTGCCGATCGCCGAAGCGGTCGATCACATTTTCGGGCTCGTGTTGATGAACGACTGGAGCGCGCGCGACATTCAGACCTGGGAATACCAGCCGCTCGGTCCTTTCCTGGCGAAGAATTTTTGCACCAGCATCTCGCCCTGGATCGTGACGCTCGAGGCGCTCGAGCCGTTCAAGAAGCCACTCCCGGCGCAGGACCCCGAGCCGCTGGCGTATCTGCGCATGCCTAACGATTTCACATTCGACATCGAGCTCGCAGTGCAGTTGCAGACCGCGCAAATGAGCGCGCCGCAAACCATTTCGGAGACGAATTTCCAAAATCTCTACTGGAGCATTTCGCAGCAGCTGGCCCATCATACCGTCGGCGGTTGCAATCTCCAGCCGGGCGACCTGCTCGCGAGTGGGACCATCAGCGGCCCAAGCGAAGCGAGCCGCGGGAGCATGCTCGAGTTGACCTGGCGCGGCGCCAACCCGCTCCAGTTGCCGAGTGGCGAGACGCGCAAGTGGCTCGAGGACGGTGATCGCCTGACGATCAGCGGCTGGGCCGAGGGCGAGGGTTATCGTGTCGGTTTCGGTGAGGTGACCGGGCGGATCGTGGGCTGAGGAGGGCGACGTTGCGGTCGCCCGGAACTACTCGTTAGGCGTTAGGCGGACGGTCCCAGTGATGACCTCGGAACGGCGGAAATGTTCCCATTGTCCGTACCCGGCCAGGAGAGCGAAAATGATGAGGGCGGCGAGCATGAGTTTGAGACCGTTGGTCGGAGCGCGAGTCGCGCGCGGGCGATGCGGCGGCTGCGGCAAATCCATCGCGCAATCTAGGGCCTATGCGCGTCCGGCTCCAGCTGCAGCGCGGCGATCGCTTCCATCACGCGGCGGCTAAGGCGAGAATAAACGTCGCGGTTGTTGCCTTGGAGATCAGCGGCGGTAAAGCGCAACGGTTCACCGACAACGATTGTGATCGGGCAAAAACGCAGTTTACCACCGCCGCGCGGCAGCGCCTCGTGTGCGCCGAAAATGCGCATCGGCACGACTGGCGCGAGCGTTTTCGCGATCACAAAGCCCACACCCGCTTCCGGCGCTTGGAGCTGGCCGTCGAGCGTGCGCGAGCCTTCGGGAAAAACGAGCACGCCGTCGTTTTGACGCAGGACCCGAATCGTCGCCTTGAGCGCGCTGACGTCGCTCCGTTCCTGGTCGATCGGGATGACGTTGAGCCGCGGCAAAATCCAGCCGAGGAACGGCTGATCGAAAAGAGTTTTGCGCGCGAGAAAATAAATCGCGCGGCGGCAGCCGATCCCGGCGAGTGGCGGATCGAGATAACTCTGATGATTCATCGCGAGGATCACCGGGCCTTCCTGAATCACGCGCTCCGGATGAATGCAGCGAAAACGAAAGCAGAGTTTCGCGATCAGCCGGGTGAGATGGTAGACTGTGAAGTACCAAAAATTCACGCCGGGATCGTTAGGCCTTTTCGTTTCAGGCGACCAATGATTTCTCCAACGACGCCGTCGACCGTGAGATTCGAGCTGTCGATAACGTGTGCGTCCGCTGCGATGATGAGAGGCGACGCCCGGCGCGAAGAATCCGCCTGATCGCGCGCGCTGATCCGGTCGCGCTGGCCCTGCGCCTCGCGCCGGCGGGAACGGATCTCGGGCGACGCATCGATGTAAAATTTGAACGGCGTCCCGGGAAAAACGACGGAGCCGATATCGCGACCTTCCATCACGAGATCGTGGCGCTCGGCATAACGACGAAGTTGCGCGACCAAAATTTCTCGCACCCGCGGGACGCTGCTGACTAACGAGACATTGTCGTTGACGCGGTCTTCGCGCAGGAACGGCTCGGGATCGATCCCATCAATGCGAATCGTGGAATCGTGATCGCGCAATCGGCAGCTGATCGGCGCACTATTTGCGAGCCGCTCGATTGCAGCCGGGTCCTCAGGCGAAATGCCGCGCTCGAGCACGAGCCAGGTCAACGCGCGATACATCGCCCCGGAGTTGACATAGGCGAAGCCGAGTCGTCGCGCCAGCTCGCGCGCGACACTGCTCTTTCCCGAGGCGGCGGGACCATCGATCGCGATGACCGTGTGCGCGCCCGGTGAATTCATCGCAAGCGCGGCGCACCTCGCTAGCTCTCCTCGGCGCGCGCGGGTGAAAGCGAAGTGATCACCGGCGTGGTGGTGCGAAATCCTTTCGGGTTAACGATTTCATGCAGCATTTTGTCGAAACCGGGATACGAAGTTGCGACGCAATCGACATCCTGGATGATCGTCTCGCCCTCGGCGAAAAGGCCGGCGATCGCGAACGCCATCGCAATACGGTGGTCGCCGAAACTGGACAAACGGGCGCCGTGGAGCGGAGCACGCCCATGGATTTCGAGTCCATCAGTCAACTCGATCACCTGTGCGCCCATCGAACGCAGGTTGTGTGCGATCGCGGCGATGCGATCGGTTTCCTTAACCCGAAGTTCCTGCGCCTGGCGAATCATCGTGGTGCCGCGGGCAAGTGCGCCGGCGACCGCGAGGATGGGCAACTCGTCGATCAATTGCGGGACTTCCTTTCCCTGAATGACGGTGCCTTTCAGGTTTGCGCCCGTGACTTCGACGATGCCGCGCGGCTCGACCTGTTCAACGTCTTCGATCGCTTCGCGCACCTGCGCCCCCATCCGCACGAGGACGCCGAGAATGCCGGTGCGCGTGTCGTTCAGGCCAACCTCCCTAACGAGTAGATGTCCGCCCGGTTGCGCCGCGGCGGCGACGAGCCAGAAGGCGGCGGAAGAGATGTCGCCGGGAATGCTAAAGTCGCGCGATTCCGGTACGTAATCGCCGAAAACGCTCACGCCTTCTTCATCGCGCTGGGTGCGAACGAGAAAATAATTCAGCATCAGCTCGGTATGGTTGCGGGTGGCGACCGGCTCGAGCACGGTGGTTTTTCCTTTCGCGAACAGCCCGGCAAAAAGCAGCGCGCTCTTCAACTGCGCGCTGGCCACAGGAGAGGTGTATTTGATGCCGTGCAGCGCCGCACCTTCGATCTGGAGCGGCGCCGTATCGTGCTCGCCCTCTGCTTCAATCTGCGCGCCCATCAGCCGGAGCGGCTCGACAATGCGGCGCATCGGCCGTTTCGAGAGCGAATCGTCGCCGACCAACCGAGTCTTGAAACTCTGCCCGGCAAGCAGGCCCGCGAGGAGCCGCATGGTTGTGCCGGAGTTACCGCAGTTGATCGGTTCGTTAGGCGCGCTCAGTTTGCGTTTCTTCCCGTGCACGATCAGGACTTCGGGTTCGGGCCGTTCAATTTTGATCCCGAGGCTGCGCATCGCCTCGACGGTGTGCGTGCAATCGGTGCTGGGAGAAAACCCGCGCAGCACGCAGGGTCCGTTGGCGAGCGAGGCGATCAGGACAGCGCGATGCGAGATGCTTTTGTCGCCTGAGACGATGATCTCGGTCTCGATCCGCGGCGCGCGCTTTATACGAAGTTCATCCATGAATTTAAAGGCGTCGCAGACCGACCTTCCGGTCAGGCGAGAAGAATCCCAAGCTGGAAGCAAATGTCCAGCATGCGCGCGCAACTCGGAGGCCGGAGGTCTTTTGCGATGAACGGACGGACAAGATCGACTCGTTAGGGGACAAGGAAGATCTTGTTCGTGTAGGGATCGCGCACTTCGGTTCCCGGCGGAAATCCGCGGACGTCGACATAGCCCTGGTCAGGCGCGTACGGGCTGGTGACGAAGCCCGGTTTGTTTGGCACCGGGATACCGTAAGGGATGTCGCCTTTCGTCTGCTTGACCGCGCCGGCCGCGGCCGTCTCCGGCGAAGGTGATGGTTGCACGTTATAATCCGGCGGCGGCGTTGGGCTGGGAGTGACTTGTGGGAAAGGCTGTTGGACTGGCGGGTACTCGGCCTGCGCAGGGTGATATGCGGCACGACGAGGCGGCGGCGGCTCCGGCTCGGAACAGGCTGCAACGAAGAGCGCCGTGAAAAGCGCGAGCGAGATCAAAGTTTTCATAAAGCTTGCTGCGGTTTTGGAGCGTAAGCCCGATTTCTAAAGCATTCGCTCGGTGGTGACAAAGAATAAATTCGCGTCTGCCAAGGACGACAGACGGCTTCAGCAGATAAAAATACAAATTCAGGCGTCGTTGCTTGCGAATCGAAAAGAGATGGGAGAAAGCACGGAGACAATCCTGGTGGTGGATGACGACCGGAGCAGCCGGCGAATGCTGGCGCGCGCTCTGGCCGAGAGCGGCTACAGATGCCGGGAAAGCGCAAGCGGAGTCGAGGCGCTGGCAATGTTGCGGCAGGAAGTTCCCTCGCTCCTGCTGCTCGATTTCCATATGCCGGAGTTGGACGGCGCGGAGCTGCTCGCGCGGTTACGGGCAGACAAGGATCCGGCCAGCGCGCAACTGCCGGTGATCGTGCTCACCGGGGACGCTGGCGAGGAAAGTGAGGTTCGCTGCCTGGAAGCGGGAGCAGACGATTTTGTGACGAAACCGATCAACCTCGAGATCCTGCGGGCGCGGATCGAGACGCAACTGCGACTCCAATCATTGCGCCGCCAGTTGCAGCAGCAAAATGCCGAACTCGAAGCGTGGCGGGAAAACCTGGAACGGGATTTGGCAGCGGCGCGTTTGACCCAGCAATCCCTGATCCCGCAAAAGCCGCCGGCGTTACCCGGCTGGGACGTCGCGTCGGTTTATCGGCCCGTGATCCAGGTAGGCGGGGACATTTACGGCTGGTTGCGCCTGAACGATGGGCGCACTCTTTTCTGGATCGCAGACGCCACCGGTCACGGCGCGGCGGCGGCGTTGCTGACGACTTTGGCGAAGCTGCTCTTTCACCACGGTAGCGCCGAACACGCGCAGCCCTCGCAAATCATGGAAGCGGTGAACAATGATTTCCGCGCGATTTTTGGTGCGCGTTCCTTCATGACCGCAATGTGCGTGGCGCTTGATCCGGAGAGTGGAAAGGCGAGTGTGATTGGGGCGGGGCATCCGCCCCTGATTGTCTTGCGCGAGGGGAGAGCGGGAGAATTAATCAAATCGGTGGCGCCACCGTTAGGCTTGGCCGAGTCGCGGCGCTTTGTCGAAACTGCGATCGAGTTGGGGCCAGGCGACGGATTTTTTCTTCACACCGACGGGCTCTATGTTTTTTCGAAGCGGAAAAAGGAACGCTGGACGCCGGAACGGGTGCAGGCGCTGCTGGTGGACGGAGACGGCAACGCGCAAGAGTTGCTCGAGCGCGTTGTCCGGCGAATCCTGCCTAACGAATCGGAGCCACGGAGCGACGATCTGGCGGCGCTGGTCGTGCGACGGAGCCCGGCGAAAAAGTTTTCCTGAGGTGAAAATTAGTATTGCTCTCCTGCGGCCCAACGATTAATCAGCGTCTATGCCCAAAACCACAGCCAAAAAAACGCCCTCGAAACGGAAGCCGAACGCCGCCTTCATGAAGCCGGTGCAACCGGATGACAAGCTCGGCGCAGTCGTTGGTTCCAAGCCGTTGCCACGGTCGGAGCTGACGAAGAAGCTCTGGGATTACATCAAGAAGAACGGCTTGCAGGACAAGAAGAAGCGGACGCAGATCAACGCCGATGAAAATCTGCGCCCGGTCTTCAACGGCAAAAGCCAGGTCAGCATGTTCGAGATGACCAAACTCGTCTCGGGCCACCTGAGGTAAGCGCTTCGGCCTAACGAATTCGTCCGGCCACACGGCTGGATCGAGGGTTAATTTTGCTCGCCCGCGAGCAGTGGCACTGTTCGCGGGCGCGCGGCTGTACCAATGCCGGTTCAGCCACGTTTTTTCTTCTCGCTCGCCTCAGCCTTGCGCCGGGCACCGGTCTCGGCGAAACTTTCGAGTGAAAATCTCTCGCCTCACTCTGCTCGCTTTCCTCTGTGCTCTGCTTGTCGTCGCCCCGGCGCGGGCCGAGCTCAATTGGCTCACCGATTTCCAAAAGGCGCAGCAGGACGCGAAAACCAGTCACAAGCTGCTCCTGATTAATTTCACCGGCTCCGACTGGTGTCCCTGGTGTCTGCGGTTGCATCGGGACGTTTTTTCCAAACCCGAGTTTGAGAGCTATGCCCGCGACCACCTCGTGCTCGTCATGGCCGATTTCCCGCGCGCCAAGCCGTTGAGCAAGGAAGTGCGTCGGCAGAACCAGGAACTGGCGGAACGGTTCGGCGTCCAGGGCTTCCCGACAATTGTGGTCCTGAACGGCGAGGGCAAACAGGTGGGCGAGCTGGGTTATGTGCCCGGCGGGGCAACCGCTTTCATCGACGAGCTGAAAAGGCTGCCCCAGAGCTGACTTCTTCGCCTAACGAGCGAAGCTGCCGTCGTTTTGCCTAACGAACGGTGAACGCTGCTCAGGTCGCCTTCGCCTCGGTCAGGGCTTTGTCCAAGGCATCGGCCAGTTCCCGGCGCGTAAACGGCTTGGGGAGCGCGCCGCGAAAACCATAGGTGAGAAATTCCGAGAGAGCCGCTTCATCAGAGTAACCGCTGCAGATGATCGCGTTCACCGCTGGGTCGATGTGACGGAGGCGCTCGATCGTCTCCACGCCACCGAGCCCGCCGCGCACGGTCGCGTCGAGAATCACGGCGCAGAAATGCTCGCCTTTGCGTAGTGCGCGCTGATAGATGCGGACTGCTTCCGATCCGTCCGGCACCGCGGTTACTTCGTAGCCCATGCTGGCGAGGAGTTCGGAAGTCAGCTCGCGGATGGCCGACTCGTCGTCCATCAAGAGAATACGCGGCTCGTTGCTCGTGAATGAATGGTCGTTAGGCTGAAGTGGGTCGGTAACCACTTTGCCGATCGCCGCCGGGAGATAAAACGCGAAAGCCGCACCCGCGGGCGAATTCTTTTCCAGATGGAGAAAGCCGCCGTGCTTGCGGATGATCGAGTAGCTGATGGCAAGGCCCAGCCCGCTCGAGGACGTTTTGGTCGTGAAATAGGGATCAAAGATCCTCCCGACCAGGTCAGGCGGAACGCCCGGGCCGTGGTCGGTGATGGCAACCTTGATATAGCGCCCGGCGGGTAATGGCAGGGCGCTGCTCGCGGTGAGTTGGATATTCTCGGCGCAAACATCCACGCACCCGCCATTCGGCATCGCCTCGCGCGCGTTAAGCATCAGGGCATTGATCACCTGTTCGACTTGCCCGATGTCAATTTCCGCTTTGCCGAGGTGATCCTCGATTTCGATCGCGGCGCGCAAATTGGAGCCGTAAAGCGAAAACTCCGCCGCATCCTGCAACAGCTTGGCGACCGAGGCCACTTTCTTCCGCGGCGCGCCGCCCTTGGAAAAGGTGAGCAACTGATTGGAAAGGCGGGCGGCATGTTGGGCGGCCTGGCCGGCCCGACCGAGATAGGAAAGAAGATTGCCGCTGTTCCCCGGCGCTTCGAGCTGCGCGAGGCCGATGTTGCCGGAGATGACGGTAAGAATGTTGTTCAGGTCATGCGCGATGCCGCCGGCCAGTGTGCCTAACGACTCGAGTTTGCTCGTCGTCAGACGTTCCTCTTCGGCCCGTTTGCGCTCGCTGATGTCGCGGAAAAAAACCGAGATGCCGCCGCCGCTCGGATAGGAGTGGACCTCGAACCACGATTTCTTGGCGCCATCGAGCGCTTCGAATTCAATCGCCACCTGGTCGTCCATCACCCTGCGATAGTTCTCCTCGAAAATCGTGCCGGTGAGATCGGGAAATTTTCCCCAGAGATTTTGCGCGAGGAGCGCCTCGCGTTTCGTGCCGAGCATGTGCTCGGCCTCGGCGTTGAGATACGTGAAGTTCCAGTTCGGATCGACGGCAAAGAAGCCGTCGCTCGTTTTTTCCAGAATATCCGACATGCGCCGGGCCGATTCCTGGAGCGCGACCCGGCTCTGGTTGCGTTCCTGCAATTCGCGAATGTGCCGCTCGGCGACAGAGAGCCGGACGTTGAGTCGGCGAGCGTCGAGTGGCTTGGTCAGGTAATCATTAGCGCCGGCGGCCAGCGCCTGTTCCAAGTCTTCGCCATCGGCCCGGGCCGTGACGAGCAGGATGTACATTTCGTCCCCATTCGGCTGCGCCCGCAGGTCCCGGCAGAGATCGACGCCGCTCTTACCCGGCAGCATCCAATCGAGAATGAGAAATGGGAATTTCTCCCTCGCTAATTCGTCTTCGGCTTCCTCGGCGCTGGCCCGGGCGACGACTTCGTGGCCGCGCCGCTCGATGAGCCGGGACAAATTATGCCGGCTGTCGGGGTGATCCTCGACGAGCAGAATCTTCATTTCTTCAGGAGAAGCCTTTCTATGTTATGCCGTTTGAACCGCCTCGCCGGCCGGAGTCCGAAGGCTGCGCGCTCCGGCATCTTTTATGAGCAGGATCACTGCCAAGATATTCGAGAAGCCTGTCTTTTTCGGCTGCCCGACCGAGCAAGCTGCGGCTCCTTGCGTAGAGTGCGCGCTCTGCTAGGTACTGCGACCAAGCCATCTTGTGAAATCATCCGCTTTCGTCCGCACGCGCCGGCTCGCGCAGGCCGGTTCTTTTTTCCTCTTCCTCCGCGCCGCGTTAAGCGCGCAAACGCCCGCGCCGCCCGCCCCCGCGAGTCCGTCTCCCTCCGCCCCCATCAGCTACAGCGCCGTCCACGTCGACGGTCCTTACATCGCGATGACTTTCGACGATGGACCGAGTGCAAAACTTACTCCCGAACTGCTCGACATCCTCGCCGCTCATCACATTCACGCGACCTTCTTCGTCGTCGGCGAGAATGCCATTGCCCATCCCGAGATCCTGCAGCGTGCCGTACGCGAGGGGCACGAGATCGGGAACCACAGTTGGTCGCATCCGGCTTTTGCGAAAATGTCCGACGCCAAAGTGCGGAGCGAATTGCAGAAAACCGATGACGCGATCAGAGCGGCGCTGGGTGGCCGGCCGGTCCTGCTGCGCCCGCCCTACGGCTCGATCACCCTGCGCCAGAAGCGCTGGATTAACCAGGAATTTGGCTATCGCATTATCCTTTGGGATGTCGACCCGCTCGATTGGAAACGGCCCGGACCAAGTGTGATCACGAGCCGGATCGTGAAGGAGACGCGCCCCGGCTCGATCATTCTCTCGCACGATATCCACCCGGGGACGATCAAGGCCATGCCCGAAACGTTCGATGAGCTCCAGGCGAAGGGGTTCAAGTTCGTCACGGTCTCGGAGTTAATCGCGATGGGCACACCGATGCCGCCGAAACAGCAGTTGGGCTCGGAAGGGCCGACGCCTCTCTCCTCCCCCGGGGCCGCTACGCCCAGCCCCTCACCGGCGCCTTCTGCCGGCGCTGGCCTAACGACCCCCTAACGACCGGGCATGATTGCCGATCTCTATCTGCAGTTTCGCAATCGCACTGAGAGCGCGATAGGCGCACTGCTGAAGCTCGCGGCCGATATTCAGCGCGAGCCGGAGATGCTCGACACGCTCCAGAACATGCTCAAGGACATCCGCGAGCCGCTCCTCTTTGTTGTCGTGGGCGAGGTTAAAGCCGGAAAATCCACCCTCCTAAACGCGCTTTTCGGTCAGGAGTTTTGCAAGGTGGACGTCCTGCCCGCAACTGATCGCATTTACATTTTCAAGTACGGCGCCCGCGAGCAAACCGTCGACGTCTCCAGCCAAATCACGGAGCGCTATCAGTCGATCAAGTTTCTCCAGGATTTCAACATCGTCGATACCCCCGGCACTAACACGATGGTAGTCGAGCACCAGACAATCACGGAAAATTTCATTCCGCGCGCCGACCTTGTCCTATTTGTCTTTTCCGTCGTAAACCCGTGGGGCGGGTCGGCCTGGGATCTCCTCCGCTTCGTCAACAAACGCTGGCTCAAAAACATCGTTTTCGTTCTTCAACAGGCCGACCTGCGCGAGGAGAGCGAAGTGGAAGTGATCATCCAACACCTGCGCGAGACCGCGACGCAGAAGCTCGGGTTTGCTCCGCCGATCTTCGCCGTCTCGGCGCGCAAAGCCTTTCTCGCCCGCACCTCCGGCGCAGACAAAGAACGGCTCTGGCAGGAGAGCAATTTTTCCGCCTTCGAACAGCACATCAGCCAGATGGTCGACAAATCGGGACACGGTTTGCCCAAGCTCATCAGCGTCTGCCAGACCGCAAGCGTGATTCTCTCCGACAGCGCCCGGCGGGTGCGCAACATTCTCGACACCATCCTGCGCGATGAGGAGCAGCTGCGCCGCCTCGAAATGATCATCGCGGAACGCAAGGAGCAAACGTTGCGACAAGTCGATGGTTTTCTGCGCGGGATCGAGCAGGCGTGCCGTCGCTGCGAAGATGAGGGCAAGGAGCTGCTCGAGCGCAATCTCTCTTTTTGGCGCACTTGGCGCCTGGTTTTCGGCAAAGCCGAATGGCAGGAGAAATTCCAGACCGATCTCGAACAGAAGATGCGCGAGCTGATTCAGCCGCAGGTGGAGAACGCGCTGCAGTTGCTCGAAACCGACTTACGCAGCCTCTGGCCGCAATTGCTCGACACAATCGAGAGCCAGTTCAAGGGCGACTCGCGCCTGACGTTCGGCCAGACGATTCCCGATTTCGCGCGACATAGGCGCGAGTTGCTTCAAGGCATTGAGCTGACGCTGGTCGAGCGAATCGCGGGCCGCGACATGGAAGCGCAGCTCGAGCGGATGTTCCGCGAGACGACGACATGGCTGCGTCTGCCGGCCGGCGTCGCCGCTGCGGGTGGCATCGCGGCCATCATTGCTGCGCTTAGCAGTGCCGCGGTCGCAGACGTCACCGGGATCGTGGCGGCCTCAGCGGCGGTGATCGGCAGTCTGGTGGCTTTTGGGCGCCGGCGGAAAATCCTTTCTGAATATCATCGCCAGATGGGAGCGAAACGCGAGGAGTTGGTTGCGGCGATCGACCAGCAGTTGCGCCACGGAATCGCGCTTTTCTACACCGAGATTGGCTCGGTTTTTCAGCCGTTGCGGGCGTTTTGCGCGGCGGAGCGGAGACGCTACGATCCTCTGCTCGATCGCGTGCGGGAACTCGAAAAGACCCTGGCGCAACTCGCGGCCGAAATGACGCGAACTCGCTGACAGGGTGGCTAGGGCGCCCAGCGACCCTACTTCTTCGCCTTTTTCTTGGTCGAGTATTGCTCGGCCAACCGCTGCTCGGTTTGGCGGCGGGCAATGACGAAGTTGTTGTTATCGCCGTAATTCCGCCATGGCCCCGGTGCCACTTCGCGCACTTCAACAAACTTCCAATCGTTAATTGAAAGCGGGCCCAACCCGAGGTAGTCGCGCACAGCGGGCGACACGTCCAGACCGGCGCCGTGGTTCAGGTTTGGCTTCGGCCGCTCGTTCTGAAAAACATACTGATAATGATCGGTGCGAAAGGGCCCGCAGTCCTCCCACTGCGCGTAACAGACGCGGTTGCCATGGCGAATCGCAACCCAGCGATCTTTGCAAACCGAATGTCCCTGTTGCACAAACGCCTGGCGAAACCACGGCACCACGATCGGCGCTTCCGCCTTGAACTGCCCGTGCGAGACGTCGTTATACGGCAGCGCGCAGTAAAATGGATTCTGACGCGGCACGAACGAAACCGGGATATAATCGTGCCGGCGCAACGGATCGGGATTGTCGTAGCCGCCGTAGTTGCGCGACCAATCCGAGTCCCACGAGCTTTTGTGATTCGGCACCGGATTATTCGCGGTCGGCTGTTCTCCAATCCAGAAAATCGTCGTCACGATGTCTGTCTTCCACGGATAACGAGAACTGGAAAAGCGGGAAGTTGTCGGGACAAACACCTGCGGCTCGACCTTCAGGAGCGCCTGCGCCCGCAACTTCATCGCGTAACGCGCGAAATCGGCGCTGCTCTCGTAAGGCGATTGTCCTCGCGCAGCAATTGCGCTCAGGCTGGCGCCGGCCACGATCAGGCTGAGAATTTTGGTCGGTCTGGCCAGCATTTCCGCCTTTCGTTCTAGCAGGATTGATCGCGGAGGCAAGCGTCTTTCACCCATTCTCCTTTAGCACGATCCATTCCAGCGGCCCTCAACTGGCGACGCTCAGCAACGTGTCGCGGCGCAAACATTCATCCATTTCCGGATAATCCATCGTGTAATGCAAGCCCCGACTTTCCTTTCGGCTCAGCGCCGAGTCGACGATAAGCGCCGCGGTCGTGGCGAGATTCCGCAGTTCGAGCAGGTCAACCGTGATGCGGAAATTCCAGTAAAACTCCTGGATCTCGCGCTGGAGATTGCGCAAGCGCGCGCTCGCCCGTTGCAGCCGCTTATCGGTCCGGACGATGCCGACGTAATCCCACATCAGCCGCCGAATCTCATCCCAGTTGTGATAAATCACGACCAGTTCGTCCACATCCTGGGTGTCGCCGGCAACCCATTCCGGGAGGGACAACGAGCCCGCCGGATGGGCCGGCGGCCGGTGCCTAACGATCGCTTCGCAGGCGCGATGCGCCACCACCAGGCCTTCGAGGAGCGAGTTGCTCGCGAGTCGATTCGCACCATGCAGACCGGTGCACGCCACTTCGCCGATCGCATATAAACCCGGCAGGCTGGTGGCACCATTGATGTCGGTCTTGATCCCGCCGCACTGATAATGCGCCGCCGGCACCACCGGGATCGGCTCTTCCGCCATGTCGATCCCATTACGCAGGCAGGTCTCGTAAATGTTGGGGAAACGCTCCTGCAAAAACTCCCGCGACCGATGCGTGATATCGAGATAAACGCATTGCGCGCCGGTCCGTTTCATCTCCGCATCAATCGCGCGGGCCACGATGTCGCGTGGCGCGAGCGCGCCTTTCGGATGCGCCCGCGACATGAAATCTTCGCCTTTGCGATTACGCAAAATCCCACCTTCGCCCCGGACCGCTTCGGAGATGAGAAACGACGTCGCCAGGGGATGAAATAGACAGGTCGGATGAAACTGAATGAATTCCATGTTTGCAATCACGGCGCCCGCCCGCCAGGCCATCGCCACGCCGTCACCGGTCGCAACCGCGGGGTTGGTTGTGTAGAGGTAAACCTTGCCGCACCCGCCGGTCGCGACCACCAGTCGATCACTCCGCAGCGTCTCAACCGTGCCCGAGACTTCATCGAGCACATAAACCCCGAGACAATGGTCCTCGGTCGCAAACCCGAGCTTCGCCGCGGTGATGAGATCCACCGCCATGTGGTTCTCGAGCAATTCAATGTTAGGCGAGGATCGCGCCGCCCGGAGCAGCGTCGTCTCGATCTCGTGACCGGTCAGATCATGCACGTGCAGAACGCGTCGCTTCGAATGGCCGCCTTCGCGCCCGAGGTCGAACTCGCGATGGCCCGAGATATCGCGCTGGTCGAATTGCAACCCGAGCTCGACCAACTCGCGGATTCGCGCCGGTCCTTCCTTTACCACCGTCTCGACCGCGCCTGGATCGCACAGCCCCGCGCCCGCTTCGATTGTGTCGCAAATGTGGAGATCAAAGGAATCCTCATCGCTCGTCACGCACGCCACCCCGCCCTGCGCCCAGGCCGTGTTCGAGTCCGCGCCTTTGCGTTTCGTTAGGATCGCGACCCGGCCGTGCTTTGCCGCTTTGATCGCAAACGTGAGGCCGGCGATCCCGCTCCCGATGACGACAAAGTCGTAATCCCTCATGCGAGGAGAATGTTGTCGATCAGACGTGTGCGGCCGAAGAAGACCGCGACCGCGAGAAGGGTGCGCGGCTCGATCGTTAGGCGCGGCTGCAGGTCGTCCGCGCCCACGATCTCCGCATAATCGATGCGAGCGAGAGGAGCCGACTCGATCGTCCCCCGCACTCTGGCGAGAACGGCGGCCGCGGGTTTTTCCTGCGACTGCGCCGCCGCCAGCAGCGCGCGCCGAATCACCGGGGCCTGGGCGCGTTCTTCGGGATTGAGATATTGATTGCGCGAACTCATTGCCAGCCCATCTGGGTCGCGAACAATCGGGGCGGCAATGATTTTGATTACAAAATCCAGATCGCGCACCATTCGCCTAACGACGGCCAGCTGTTGGAAATCCTTTTCGCCAAAGACCGCCGCTTCCGGCTCGAGGAGATGAAATAATTTCGTTACCACGGTGCAGACGCCGTGGAAGTGCCCCGGCCGCGAGGCCCCGCAAAGCCGCTCCGAGAGCACCGTCTCCTCGACCAGGGTCGAGCGATCCTCGCCATACATTTCGTTAGGCGAGGGCCGGAAAAGAAGGTCGACTCCTTCCGCCCGGCAGACTTCCTCGTCCGCTTTTTCAGGACGCGGATAGCGTTCGAAATCCGCACCCGGCTCGAATTGCAGCGGATTAACAAAAATGCTGACCGCGACTTCGCCCTCCGGACCGGCGTGCTGCCGCGCCAGACGAATGAGCGAGACATGTCCGGCATGTAACGCACCCATCGTTGGGACAAGGACACGCGGCCGGCGGCGATCGCGATCTTGCGCTCGCAATCCGGCAATGGTGGAGACGATTTTCATCGGCGCCGGGGATGTTCCAGCCAAATCGCCTGCCGGGCAAAACGAAAGCGGCGATGGCCGAAATCGCGCCAACCGGCGGCACGCGCCAATTCGTCCAGTTCGCGAAAGGAAAAAGCGCGCTCGATCGAAACGCGCGCGTCGTTTCGGGTCATCGGCTCGCGGAAAAAAAAGGTGGTCAGGAGATCGATGCCCAGCTTTGCCAGCCAGCCGCGGCGCAAATCGGCCACGAGCACGTTTCCGCGCGAGAGTTGCCGGCTGCGCCGCATCAAACGAATCGCTTCGTCCGCGCTGAAATGATGAAGCGCGAGGGAGAAGAGAACGATGTCGTAACTCTCTTCCCCCCCAAATCCATGGATATCGGCACAGTGATAGCGGATCTCCGGAAACCCGGCGCTCAACTCCTGCGCAACCGCGAGCGTTGCCGGCTGCCAATCGACCGCATCTATCGTCAGGCGCGCGCCGCGCTTACGCGCAAACTCCACCGCGAGCCGCGGAATATCGCCCGAGCCGGTGGCGAGATCGAGCACCCGCAGAGTGTCGTTAGGCTGAATCCAGCGCCGGAGAAAATGCCGGACGAGGCGATAGCTCCCGAAATAACGGTTAAGCGCGCGCAGGTTGCTCAGGTCGGAGATGAGTTCTTCCGAAACCGGCTGCGGCCGGTCCATCCATTCCGGGGTGGTTGGATCGAACCGCCGTTTCAAGAGTCGTTAGGCGAGAAATTTTCGCCACGATTCCGGCAGCTCGGCGTTCTCGATCTCGCTCGCGATCCGGCCTTCAAACTCGGTCTTGAACGACGTGCTCGTCCCGTAAACCATGATCAGGTCTTCCGAGCCTTCGACTCGAATGGCGTGCGCCACACCGGGCGGAATTACGACTGCGGCATTGTTAGGCCCGCGATGATTGTCGCCCTCGAGGAAGACGCGCATGGTGCGCCGCGGCAACCCGGCGCGCGCTTCGCGCAGAATCATCTCGGCGCGGCCCTGGACGAAAAACATCACGTCCCATTGCTCCTCGGCGTAGGGGCGAAGGGCAAAGTTCTTCGGCTCGGCGAGAAAGAGGCGCTGGAACCAGTCGTTAGGCGAAGTCTCATCGGGCACGGCCGGCGGGTGGATATGAAATCCTTTGGCAGTCTGCGCAAACATTCGCGCGGCCGACCATTGCTGCGGCCAGAGCCCGATTGTGGCGAGCGCTCCTTCGTCCCGGCGCGCGAACTCGCCGAAGAGGCCGCGGTGCCGCTGCGGATAAATCGTGCGCGGAAAAATTTCTACGCCCGGAATCCAGACCTGCGCCAGCTCCGGATTGGAGCGGTCGGCGCACGCCAGTTCGCCGGCCTCAATCCCGCTTTCGGCGACGCGCTCGCCTAACGAGCCGCGCGCATAACTGCGCATGATGAGCGCCGCTTGTGCGTCCTCGGAGAGCCCGCGCCAGAGCCGGTCGTTCGGCTTCGCTGCGCTGTGATCGGGCTGACGCGGTTTCATTTCCCTAACGAAAAGTCGGCCCGCTCGCGCGAGAGGTTGGGATTGTAATACGGATCGCGTTCCAGGTACTCCGGCCAGCGCTCGCGCATCACTTCGGTTTCCAGCGCTTCGATGCTGCGCCGGCGCGTCGCCGACTCGTGGTGATACAGTCGGGCGAAGGGCGTGTAGACGATGAGATAACCGGCCCGCCGCATTTTCAGGCAGAGATCGACATCGCTAAAGGTCACCGGAAGCCGCTCCTCATCGAAGCCGCCCACCTGCTCAAACACGTCGCGCCGGGTGAGCAGACACGCGCCCGTCACCGAGCTGTAATTGCGTGTCACCTGCAATTGGCGGCAGACCCCCGGCGCGTCGGCGGGGAAATGCCGAAAGGCGTGTTCGGCAATGCCCCCGACCCCGAGAATGACGCCGGCATGCTGCACGGTGTCGTTAGGGTAAAGCAGCCGCGGGCCGACCGCGCCGACCTCCGGCCGCTGCACGTGCTCGGCCATGATCGTGAGCCAATCACCGTCGATCACTTCAACGTCGTTGTTGAGAAAGAGCAACCAGGGGCTGGTCGATTGCTCGACCGCGAGATTGTTCAAGGCGGAGAAATTGAACGGTCCCTGGAATTGCAGGAGCCGATGCTCGAAGTTGCGAAAATATTCCCGCGCTTCCTCTGACTTGCTTTCGTTGTCGACGACGATGATCTCGTAATTCGGGTAGCTCGTCTTGTGGATGATGCTGGAGATGCAGCGGGAGAGGAGATCGATTCGATCGCGAGTCGCGATCATGATCGAAATCCGCCGCGTCTCCCGCAGCTCGCGTTTCACCCAGTACGCGTGGGTTTGCCAATCGACCGTGACATGGCCGCGCTCGCCCCGACGCTGGAGGTGATTTTCGACCGCGCGCCGGCCGGCTTCGAGTGCCTGCGGTTTGCGCCGGATATTATCTGAGGTCGAGCTCTCGCTCCGGCGCCAATGGTAAAGGATGCGCGAGAGATGGTGAATCCGGTTGGTCAGCTCCGTCACCCGGAGGAAAAGATCGTAATCCTGCGCGCCATCGAACTCCGGGCGAAAACGGCCCGCCTTGTCGACGATCCTGCGGCGAATCGTCGTGAAGTGGCAGAGGTAATTGTAGGAGAGGAGGAAATCGGGCGACCAATCAGGTTTGAACTGCGGCGCGGCCAGGCCTTCCTCCGTGATTTTGTCTTCGTCGGAAAAGATGAGATCGGCTTCAGGATGGCTTTGCAGGTATTTTACCACCTCAAAGAGAGCGTCCGGCTCGAGCAGATCATCGTGATCGAAGAGGCCGACCCATTCGCCGCGGGCGTGGTCGAGGCCGGCATTTGAGGCGGCCGAAATTCCGCCGGTGCTCTCTCGCCTAACGAGAAGGATACGGGGGTCGCGGATTGCAACCGCGTTCAGCAGTTGGACCGTTTCCGCCAGAGTGGAGCCGTCATCGATCAAGACCAGCTCCCAATTTTCGTAGGCCTGCTCGAGGACGGAATCGATCGCTTCGCGCAACCAATTGGCCGGGGTGTTGAAAACCGGCGTGATGATGCTGATGAGCGGCCGATAAGCGAAGGAGCGGGAGGTTTCGCGCGCCGTCGCCAGCAGTTCGGGAGTCGGCCGGCGAGCCTGCAGCCATTTCTGGTATTCGTTAGGCGAAGTGGACGCATTCTTCGCCGTGAGATTCTGGCCAAACTGCTTCCGGACCTCCCGAATCAGACGCTGCGGGAGGCGATAAGGGGCAAGAATCACCTGGCCGACTTTCCGCTCGGGCGATTTGCGCAGCGCCTGCTTCTCGGCTTTGAGCTGCTTCAGGTCGCGCTTCGCCTGCTTCAGTTTGAGGACCTTTTCTTCGAGTCGCGCGATGTGGCGATCGGCCGCCTCCAGCTCCGCCATGCGGGTGCGAAGCGTGCGATGGAGCCCGCGCAATTGCGCGTTCATTCGCGCAAAACCGGTCTCCACCTCCGGCAGAACCGACTCGAGCGAGGCAACCGGTTTGCGGCTGAGCTGGACCGCGCCGGGTTCGATTTCGACGATCTCGGACCCATAATCCGGCAAAAAACCGTGGACGGCGAGCAGCCTAACGAGCCCGGGCCGTCGCTTTGCAACATTCGCGCCGGCACTCGGGATGAGGATCAAGTGGTCGCTCAAAGTTGTCAGGCGGGCGAGCATCGACTCGTCCTGAACCGGATCGATTTCCGGCGGGTAAAACCAGACCGCGAGATCGAACCGGGATGCGCTCCCGTTGTGCTCGATCGCCTCGAGTTCCGCCAGCCCCGTGCAGCTCGTACAACCGCCCCCATCGCCCGTCGGCTGATCGCTCAGGCATTTCGCCTCGTTCCCGACCAGCAGCAGCCGGGCAGGGGCATAGCGGCGCGCGATCAGACGCACAAAATCCGAGCGGCCAGTTGGAGCCAGAGCTGGTTGCACGAGGGATATTATAGTGATTGCAGACACTCGCAGCCAAAATTACGGTGCTGCCGCCCGGGTTTCCCGCCGGCGCGGTTGCCCTGCATGCTCGACTTTTCCGTTTACCTTTCTTACCGGGCCGCGCTCGCT
>JAICXG010000270.1 GCA_025980625.1 Chthoniobacterales bacterium | reverse complement strand
TGGAAAATGGAGCTACAAGGAAAGGAAGAGCGCTTTTCGTTAGGCGAGGCAGAGTGGGGGAAGTTGCCCGACGCTCATATCGTCGGAAAGCCAACACCGCTCTTCCCACGGATCGAGCGCGCAACCGGTTAAACCTGGCGGCCAGCGGATCTCTGCGAAGACCAACGAACCTAGCCGCCGATCAATCGCTTCCTCGGCGAAGCAATCACCGCGGCGGCGGCTTCGCGACCCATCCGTCGCGCGGCGTAATACGAGCCGATGACTACGATCGCCGCGATCAACTGCGCGATGAGTGTCTCGGCAGTCGGGAAAACGGCGAACCACATCCCGATCCAGGGATGTAAGATTGGCTCCAGCGCCGGGATTGGCGTGGTCGAAATCCAATGCGCGAGCTGCATCTCCTGCGCCTGCTCGCCCACCATCACGAGCAGCACGCCGCCGAGCAGCACACCCGTGGTGATGAGCATCTGACGATAAGGCAGCCGGCGTTGCAGCCCGAAAGTCATCACGGCCACCATTCCCGAGAGGATAATTCCTACAAGCGCACCCTCTAGCGCAACCATGCTGCCGAATTTCAGCCGGTAACTTTGCAGGAAAAGCACGACCTCAAAGCCTTCGCGATAAAGCGAAGTAAAACCGAGCAACACCAATCCCCAGACTACCCGCCTTTGCGCGGCGTGGCCGTTCTCCGCATCGGCGAGAAGGTTTTTCTTGCGCCGGTTGTGGGCGCGAATCCAGCCGCCCCAATAAATTTTGTGGAAGAACCAGTTCATGATTACGACCAGGACGACGACCGCGAGCAGACCCGTCGCAGCCTGCAGATCGAGCGCCGGCACACTCTCGGTCAACTGCTTCATGATTCCGATGGCGATCAGCCAGGTAACAGCGGTGGCGAAAAAACCCAGCCCCGCGCCAAGTGCGACAGGTCGCCGATGAACGGCCCGGCTGCCTGTCATGCTCGCGGTGATCGCCGCGAGGACGAGAATGCACTCAAGGCCCTCTCGAAAAACCAAGACGCCGATGTCGAGGAACGCCATCGCCGCGGTGGTGCCAGGATGCTCAGGGTCCGGCGCGCCGTGAGCCGTGATTCCCTGCCAGACAAGCACGGCCAGCACGCAAATCGCGCAGACAAACGCTCCTGCGGTGAGGAGCGGGCGGAACATCCGCGGGGAGCTCGCGTTGCGCGAAACTTCGAGCAATCGCGGCGATAACTCGGCCGCGTTTGCCGTCGCCGACACGGACTTCATTTCTTCACCCTAGTGAATCGGACGCGGAGTGCTGCCGGTTTTTTGCGATTTTTTAGCGGTCAATTGCGCTCGGGTGTTTCACCTCGGCTCTGCCGCGCTGTCGACACGACAATCCGGGCGGCCGCTATAATCGGAGCTATTCGGAATTTTTGGATCGACATGCGCGTCGTGAGGTTTCACAACAGATTTGTGAACCCGCCATCTCCCGTCTCCCGAGTAAAACAAACGCTTTGTTTTGCAGAGAAGAAGAAACCTGGCATGCGCGCGCGCGATCACACTCCAGAACCGACAATGAAGGAGTTTAATGGAGAACGAAAAACAAATATGAAAATCGCATGCACACTTTTGCTGGAATTTTTAACTTGCGGCGCGCTTTTAGCCGGGCAGCCGATACCGGATTCCTTGCCGTTTTTGACCGCGTCCTCCGATGAAGTGGATGCTGCCAAGAGCACCGATGCCTCCTTTGTCATCTTCTCCAATCTTGACAGCACCCCGGGCGATCGGTATGACGCCGACATCGGTTTTCCGGTGGCGGGGAAGGATGCGCCTATTACCGAAGAATCGAACGCGATTCGTTTCGTTCCCAAAGTGGATGTGCAGGCCCAGGTCCTCATGGCGGCGGTCACTTATACCTCCGGCACGAAACTGGTGGACCTGGGGATCTATAGCAATAATGACCTGACTGGGTCGGTCGGCGATCCGCTTCCAGGCGGGCAAGGGAGCACTAGCCAAATCCCCGGTGAGGGCGAGTGCTGCCAGTTGGCTAAGGTGACCTTAGCGGGCGCAGGCGTGAGCCTAACAGCTGGCACTGCCTACTGGTTGGTAGCTAGCGCAGACGCCAGCGCGCCCACCTTTCGTGGCGCCTGGCAATTGTCTGAATTGGCCGCTTACGCCAGCTTTAGTCCCGATATTGGATGGATTTATCCTAATGGGCAATGGCCAGCCGCGGAAATCCGAGGGAGCAAGATCCAAATTTCCAGTCAAGGCGAACCCACCAAAACAGCTTCTTCAAACAACGCCGCCGATGTGGCGAACGTAACTATTTTCAGCAATTTGAATCGTATTTCCGATCCGCTCTTCTCTTTTGGCGCAGGAGTGCCAATCGATGGAAATGACGTTCTCTTCGAAAAAGAGGAGTGGCAAGCGCTCCCCTTCACCCCTAAGACCGATGTGCATGCCAGGACTCTGGCTGCAGCGATTGCGTGGGTTTCGGGTGATAAGCTGGTCCGGCTGGGGGTCTATACCGATAACGATGGAGAGGTGGGCACACCGTTGCCCGGTGGGCAGGCCAGCACGATGGACATTCCAGACTTGGGCACTTGTTGCGACCTGGCGAAAGTACGATTGCCGGGCGCGGGAGTGGCGCTTTCTGCCGGGGTTCAGTATTGGCTCGTAGCCAGCCCGGACAACGTGAACACCCCCACATTTTCCGGAGCGTGGCAACAATCGATTCTGGCGGTGAACGCCTATGAGCAACCCGAACTTGGCATTGGCTGGACAAGTGCCAGCGGTCTGTGGCTGGCCGCCGAAATACGGGGAACGAGCCCATGAATACGCTTCCATCTTCGACGATTCCGCACACATAACGAGGAAAGAAACCAACTCCCTGGAAAAGAGCGACTGACCTTCCTCTTGGCATCTGCTTCACGATTACTCTTCATCCTGGTCGCGATGGCTCCGGAATCCGCTGCACTGATCTGGTCATCCAAGCAGCAACTCGTCCAACTGGGCCTCAGCGATGATTGACTAGAATAACTTAGGTTCGGCCCTGGTTCTTACCAATCGGCGCTCACCAGAGCTATTGCAGGCATTCCTCGAAACTGGCGGGCACGCCGCGCAGAAAGGCGAGCGCTTCACCGGCAAAATGCAACGAGCCGGTAATCAAAATCGGCGCCGGATCTTTGCGCGCTTCTTCCCACGCTTCGGCGAAGGAGGAGGAGATTGCGACAGCCAACCCCGGCAGTTGATCGACCATCGTTAGGCGCAGCTCGTCTGGCGGCAGCGCGCGTTCGCTGCGAATCCTCGGAAGCAAAGCCCGCCGCATGATCGGCGCGAGCGCGCGACAGATCCCGGCCACGTCCTTGTCCTGAAGCACGGCGAGGATCACGGTCGCGCGGCGAGCGCCGAAGACTTGGCGCCAGGTCTCAGCCAGGATGCGCGCGCCGCCGGGATTATGCGCGCCGTCGATCACGGTGCGGGCGTCCCAGCGTTGGAAGCGCGCCGGCCAGGCGACATCGGCCAAGCCGCGTTCGATCGTGTTGTTATCGATCGCAATTCCCGCGGTGTGCAGTGCCGAGATGGCGAGCGCCGCGTTCTGCCGCTGGTGCGTGCCGCTCAGGGCAACGGGAAAGCGGTCAAACGGTTGCCTGACGAAATCGAGCGGCGCGGAGCATTCTTCGGCCCGCGCCCGAATGACAGCGGCCGCTTCTTCGGTTTGTAAGGCGGAAACCACCGGCACGTGCGGTTTGATTATGCCCGCCTTTTCAAATGCGATTTTCGTTAGGCTGGCGCCGAGCCATTTTTGGTGGTCGTAATCGATTGGCGTCAGGACGGAGACGACCGGCTGGGTCGCATTGGTTGCGTCGAGCCGACCGCCCATT
>JAICXG010000174.1 GCA_025980625.1 Chthoniobacterales bacterium | reverse complement strand
GTGAACGGCGACCCGTACAGCTATCGTTCGCTCCTCCAGCATGCGGGCGAACTGACGCACGTCGCGCCAGAGTGGTTTTCGCTCGTCGATGGACTCGGCACTTTGGAAATCGATGCGGACAGCCGGCTCCCGAAACTGGCCGCGGCAAAAGGGTTCGCTCTCATGCCGCTTCTGACGAACCTCGTTGGCGACAAGTGGAAACCGGAAGCCGTCGAGAGCCTGGCGCACGGACCAGCCGCGCGGCAGGAGAAATTCGTGACGAATTTGCGCGCCCATTTGCGCGCCGCCAGGGCGGCCGGCGTGCTGATCGACTGGGAACAGGTCGATCCCGCCTACCAATCGGACATCACCGCCTTGCTTAACAAAATGGCTGACGCGCTCCACGCCGACGGCCGCGAGTTGTGGCTTTGTGTGCAACCGGGCCAGGACCTCGACTACATCGATTTCGACAAGGTCTCCGAATCGGTCGACCGCTTCGTTGCATTGCTTTTCGACGAGAATTCGGAGGAGGACACGCCCGGTCCGCTCGCTTCGCAGGAATGGTTCGATTCGTGGTTGCACGCGTTGCTTAAGGATGCGGACCCGCAGCAATGGGTGATCGCGCTCGGGAGCTACGGCTACGATTGGAGCGAGGGAGCGAAACGCGCCGAGCTCATCAGTTTCGCGGAAGCGATGAGCCGGGCGAGCAACGCGGGAATCGAGCCAAACGAAGTCGCGCCGCCCGAGCACCCGACCGATTTTTCCTACGAAGACGCGGGCAAGGACCACTCCGTCTGGTTCCTCGATGTCGCCAGTTTTCTTAATCAAGTGCATGCGCTACGCGATCAACAGGCTGGCGGGTTCGCGATTTATCGGCTGGGATCGGAGGACGGCGCGATCTGGGGCGCGATCGAGCTGCCGCGAAAAATTCAGCTCAATCGCGCAACCCGCGCGCTCCTCGAACCGCTCCAGGGCAACGAAACCATCACCGATGTCGGCAACGGCGAGATCGTCAGCGTCGATGAAACGCGGACCGATGGCAGTCGCACGATTCGTGTCACTCCGGATGGTGCGGTGAGTGCGGCCTACCAAAAATTTCCGGAATTCCCGACGCTCTATCACCAGGGTGCCGGTGGCGAACACCAGGTCGCGCTCACCTTTGATGATGGACCTGATCCGAAATGGACGCCGAAGGTGCTCGACATCCTGAAAGCCGCCGGAGTGAAGGCGGCGTTTTTCCTCGTCGGAGTAAATGCCGAGCAACACCCCGATCTCGTTAGGCGGATCGTCGCCGAAGGGCACGAGATCGGGAACCACACCTACTATCATCCGAATCTCGCCCTGTGCTGGCCGGAGCATATCCGCCTGGAATTAAACGCGACCCAGCTCTTGCTCGAGACGATCACCGGCCGTTCGACCACGCTCTTTCGTCCGCCCTATAATGCCGATACAAGCCCGGCGTCGTTAGGCGATCTCGCTCCGCTCCGGATCGCGAACGATCTCCATTATCTCGTCGTGCTCGAAAACATCGACCCGCAGGACTGGGCGCGGCCGGGCGCGGATGTGATCCTGCAACGCGTCAAGCAAGAGCGGCGCGACGGCAGCATCATTTTGCTGCACGACGCGGGGGGCGACCGTTCCCAGACGATCGAGGCGCTCCCGAAGATCATCGATTGGCTGCAAACGCGCGGCGACACGATCGTGCCGCTGAGCAAGTTGATTGGTAGCTCGCGCGACGCAGTCATGCCGCCGGTTGGCAACGTCCACCGCGTTACGCGCCTCGTGAGTAGCACCGGGTTCCGGATTTATCACGCGACCGAAGAATTCCTCTGGGCCTTCATGATCGTGGCGACCGCGCTCATCGTCATCCGCACGCTGATTGTGATTGTGCTCGCCGCCGGTTATCGCCGGAAAAAATCAGACGGAAATTTCGCGCCGCCCCTCAGCGTGCTGATTGCCGCCTTCAATGAAGAGAAAGTGATCGCCGCGACTTTGCGCGCGGTGCTGGCGAGCGATCATCGCGGCGCGTTGGAGATCGTGGTGGTGGATGACGGCTCGCGCGACAAGACTGCGGCGGAAGTAGAGCGGCTGGCCAAAAAAGATCCGCGCATCCGGCTCGTCAGCCAAAGCAACCATGGCAAAGCGGTCGCCTTGCGCCGCGGGCTGTCGTTAGTCAAAAACGACATCGTGGTTTTTCTCGATGCCGACACGCATCTGCAAAAGGACACGCTCCGCCTGCTCGTTAGGCAAATGGCAGATGAAAAGGTGGTCGCCGTCTCCGGTCACGCCAAGGTCGGCAACCTGCGCAGCTTCATCGCCCGCTGCCAGGCGCTCGAATACACCTGCGGCTTCAATCTTGATCGGCGCGCCTATGACCGATGGAACTGCATGACCGTCGTCCCCGGCGCGATCAGCGCCCTCCGCGCTTCCGCGATCGCGCAGGCCGGAGGTCTCTGCCTCGAGACGCTGGCGGAGGACACCGACCTCACGCTCGCGCTCCATCGCGAGAAGGCCCGGATCGTTTACGAACCGGACGCGATCGCCTGGACGGAAGCGCCGGAAACCTTGCGGACGCTCGCCCGGCAGCGCTTCCGCTGGGCCTACGGCACCCTGCAATGTCTCTGCAAACATCGTGACCTGGTTTTCAATCCGCGCTCCCGCGCCCTTGGCTGGTTCAGCGTGCCGAGTGTCTGGTTTTTCCAGATCATTCTGGTCGCGCTCACGCCGATGGTGGACCTGTTTCTGCTCGCCTCGCTGCCGTTCGGCGCCTGGGGCGCGGTGCTGCCATTCGTGCTCGTCTTTCTTGCGATGGATCTGATTCTCGCCGTCCTCGCCTGCGCGCTCGAGCGCGAACCACTCGTTAGGGCATGGCGCATTCTCCCAATGCGATTGATCTATCGTCCGCTGCTCAGTTACGTCATTTGGAAAGCGATCCTGCGCGCGATCAAAGGCGCGTGGGTGAACTGGGGAAAACTCGAACGCACCGCTTCGGTGCCGGTGCGGGCCTGATGCAGTCAGATGTCGGGGCGGCGCGATTGGCGACCGCGTTCCTGCTCATTTGTTTTTCGTTAGGCTGCGAGCGCGCGGCGCCGGTCGCGCCAAAGCTCGATCGCAATGGTCCGGTCACGGTTGTGCTTCCCGCGCATGGCGCCTACACCGGCGCCTTCATCGATTTCGGCGGCGCCGAAGACGACGTCGCGCTCGAGGAGATCGAGGAGTTCGAGCAGATGGTGGGGAAACATCAGGCGATCATCGCCTCGTCGAGTTTCTGGGGCGAGCAAAGTTTCCCGATGGCGAATCTGAAAATGATCTGGCGGCACGGCTCGCTTCCGCTCGTTTTCTGGTCGCCTTGGGACCGCCCCTACGAACAACGCAAAGGCCCCGATCGTTTTAGCCTGAACGCCATTCTCGCCGGCACATGGAATCGCTACATCGATGACTGGGCGGACCAGGCGCGACAGTTTGGTCATCCCCTCATCGTCTCGTTTGGCGACGAGATGAACGGCGACTGGTTCCCGTGGTCGGGTGTCTATTACGGCCGCGGCCACATCATCCCCGGAACTTCAGAGTTGAAGGGACCGGAAACCTTCAAGCGCGCCTATCGCTACGTCGTCGATCGCGTCCGACGGCGGGGCGCGCGCAACATCCAGTGGCTCTTCCAGACGAACAACTTCTCCTACCCATGGGAAAAATGGAACTACGGCCCGAATTATTATCCCGGCTCCGATTACGTCGATTGGCTCGGCATGAGCGTTTATGGCCAGCAATTTGCGGAAGAGCCGTGGGCCGAATTCTGGCCGCTCGTGAAATGGCCTTATGAAGAGATGGCGCAACTCGATCCGAACAAGCCGATCATGATCGCGGAATGGGCGACGGCTGAATTTCCAAAATCAGGCAACAAGGCGAAGTGGATTCGCGACGCGCTCGCCACCATCCGGGAAAAGCTGCCGCGCGTGAAGGCCGAGGTTTACTGGCACGAACGCTGGCAAAACGAGGACAACAGCTACAGCAACCTGCGGCTCAACTCCTCGCCGGAAGCGCTCGCCGCCTACCGAAAAGCGATCGCTGATCCCTATTGGTCAGGCGACCTCATCCTTCGTCCGATCACGACTCGTTAGGCCTAATCCAGCCTTGCGCCCGGCAAAGCGCTACTCGCTCGCTGCCGCGGCTGGCGATAATGTTCTCTCAATGCGTGTGCTGATAGCGCCCGATAAATTCAAAGGTTCGTTAGGGGCTTTCGAGGTCGCGGCGGCCATCGCAGCCGGGGTGCGCTCCGCCCAGCCCGGCGTTGAGATCGAGATCGTTGCTTTGGCGGATGGCGGTGAGGGCACGGCGGATGCGATCTGCCGCGCACGGCACGCAGAGTGGGTTGTGTGCGCGGCGCATGACGCCCTTGGCAATCCGATCGAGCCGGCGTTTGTTTGGGTTGCGGCCGAGCGCCTTGCGATCATGGAAATGAGCGCCGCGGCCGGCCTGGCGCAGCTCGCGCCTAACGAACGGGATCCAGTCCGGGCTTCGACCTACGGCGTCGGCGAAATGCTGCGTGCTGCTGCCGATCACGGCGCGCAGAAGATCATCATCGGGCTCGGCGGGAGCGGGACCAACGACGGCGGCTTCGGGATGGCGTGCGCGCTGGGTTTTCATTTCCGCGCGGGCGATGGCGCTGAGATCAGCGGGCCGGTCTCGGGTTTGCTCGAACTCGCGGCGATCAGTTCGCCTAACGACCCGTTCGCTCCCCGGCTTGTCGCCGCCTGCGATGTGCGAAATCCCCTCCTCGGGCCGGAGGGCGCGACGAGCGTTTTCTCGGCGCAGAAAGGAGCAGACGCAGGCCAAAGGGAGCTGCTCGAGCGGTGCTTGACCCGGCTCGCGGATGTCGCTGCGCAAACCTTCGCCCGCGATCATCGAGAACACCCAGGCGCGGGCGCGGCGGGAGGGCTGGGTTTTGGGTTGCTCACCTTTTGCAACGCAGTGATCCGATCAGGTTTTGAGGTCGTGGCCGAAGCCGTTGCGCTGGAGGAAAAAATCGCGCGAGCCGAGATCGTAATTACCGGCGAAGGCAAACTCGATCGCCAGACGCTGGCGGGGAAAGCGCCCGCCGGGGTGGCTCAAATGGCGCGGCGGGCTGGGAAACGCGTTTTTGCGATTGTGGGCCAGGCCTCTAATGACTCCGAGGTCCGTGAGCTTTTTGAACAGGTGATCACCCTCGACGACACGAGCGTCAGTTATCGGGACACACCGCGGTTGCTGGAAAGCAAAGCGCAGGCGTTGGCCGAGAGCTGGAGCCGATGACGGGATTCGAACCCGTGACCTACGGTTTACGAAACCGTTGCTCTACCAGCTGAGCTACATCGGCGTGCGCGGGAGAGGCGGCAAAGATGACATCCGGCGCACTCGAGAGCAAGCGCCCGGATGCAATGTCGCGGCAAGAAAATTCATTGCACGGAATTCCGGCCGAGGTGATCGGGAGTATCCCTGACCTAACGAGAGCGGAGAGGGCGTGCAGACCGCGCAAGGGGGGGCGAACTCGCAACTCGCCCGCATGCTCAATGAGCACGGCGAGTCTTACATGCTCTCTGGCGCACCCGAAGCGATGTTTGAGTCTGCGTCCAGAGCTATTTGCAATCGTGGAGTGACATGCCGGTTCGTTAGTCATTCAAAGCAGCCGCTATCTCTCGGCACAATCACTGGAAACAGAAAAGGCACCCGGGAGTTACACCGGATGCCTTTTCGTTTAACTGCCATCCGGGAGTCGGCTAGGACGACTCCCGGAAGTAATTCCGATTTGCTTGAACTAACGGACGGTCAGCACTTAGCGCGCTCTGACGTCCGCGCTGGCGCTTCCGCCCAGGTTACTCGTTACCGTGACGTTTACCGGGTTCGCAATCCCGTTCTTTTTC
>JAICXG010000136.1 GCA_025980625.1 Chthoniobacterales bacterium | reverse complement strand
CTTTGTGCCGGTAATTCATCCTACTTTGCAGACCGGCGTGGAAACACTGCTCGTCAGTGCGAAGGCCTGGCTTTCCCTCGCCGCATCCTCAGGCTAAGAAGCAGCGATGAAAACGCTCGTGCTGGTTCTTGATCTGGCCGGTACGTTCGTCTTCGCACTGAGCGGGGCGATGGCCGCAGTCAGACATCGGCTCGATATTTTCGGAATTCTGGTCGTCTCATTTGCGGCCGCGACCTTCGGCGGGATGGGACGCGATTTGCTGATCGGAGCGGTGCCGCCGGCCGCGATCGAGGATTGGCGGTATGTCGCGACTTCGGCGCTCGCCGGGCTAGCTATCTTCTATTGGACACCTAAGAAGTTAGGCACACCTCTGCTCATCTTTGATGGCGCCGGACTCGCCTTCTTTGCCGTCTCCGGCTCGTTAAAGGCGTGTGCATGGGGCGCGCCGCCCGTCGCCGCGGTCCTGCTCGGTGCGCTCACCGGCGTCGGTGGCGGCATGGCCCGGGATATTCTCGTTAGCGAAATACCCACGGTGCTGCGTGCCGATCTTTACGCCGTCGCAGCTCTCGCCGGCGCCGCGGTAGTGGTGGGCGGGATACTGCTGAAGCTTCCCTTCGGCCTCGTCACCGGTGCGGGTCTCATCCTCTGTTTCGGACTCCGCTTCATTGCCATCCGCCGCGGCTGGCATCTTCCTACCGCGCGCTGGCCGGAAGAGATTCGGCGTCCGATGGCCGCGCCTACCGGTCGCCCTGGCGAACCTCGCGATGGCAAATTCAAGCGGCCTAACGAGTGAATCTCTATTAAGGGCGAAGATCTGGCCTTTGACGCCACCCCAGAGTAGCTCTGCAAGCTGCTCCTCAAGCTCGTCGAGTGGACCCCGCGCCTCCGCGATACACAATGAAGCTCCTACCAGAAATGGAATAACCCATTCATCAGAGACAAGCTCCCGCCGCCGGTTGTCACGATAACCAGATTCATTGCGGCCAGCATCGCGTCGTAACTCCATCCGTTCGTCCCGGAACTTCCCCAAAAGCCGCTGTGCCAGACGAACATCTTCTTCTGGATTGCGCCAAGCATGATCAAAATCAAACCAGCCGCGGCGAGTTGGGGCAGGACGCCAAACATCACGCCCAGACCTCCGGCGAGCTCCGCTGCCCCCAGGAAGATGGTGAAGCCTTTACTCATTCCGATGTCTTTGCTTCGCTCCTCAGCACTTTTAATGTGTTTCCATCCGCTCACGATGAAGACGAGCCCAATCATGATGCGCAAGAGAAGCAGCGCCACATCGGTGAAACGAGCCAGTTGCGGGAAGATCACGGCTGGAGTCTACAGCCGGCGTGAATCGCGGCGTCAACCGCAAAGTTGTCTCTGACGCACTCGGACGCGGGCATCCGTGGCGAGATTCTAAATCGCGGGCCGCTGCAATCTCTGCCGGTCCTGGTCACGCACGCGCTGTTCGGGCTGCTTTGGCTGGATGAGCATCAACGATTTCAAGATGCCCCAGACGCCGCCGAAGGTTTCTTTTTCGCGCTCAAAATCCGCCGCCGCCTGGCGGTATTGCGCCGCGTACTTTTCCGCCTCTGCGACATCGGCATCCTTTGGCAGACGCTGCGCGATTTCCTTCGTCAGCGCGTCAGCCTTTTGCCGCCCGTATTTCTCTCGTAACTCGAGTTGGAAACGAACTGCGAGAACGTGCGCTTCGAGGGTGGCGATCCTGCGCGCGATATTTTCGCAAAGGTCATCCCAGAGCGAGCGGTCGCCGGCTGAAATTGATTCCGCGCCGATCCTGCGAATCTCGCCCAGCCGGTCGTTGAATTCATCTTCACGCTCCAAAACATCGCACCACGGCTCAAGCGGATCGGCTGATGGTTTACTGGAAGCGAAACAGCGCTGCGCTTCGGCATCGGCGGCGCGAATCCGATCGAAGCTGACGCGCAGATCGCGCCACGCTTCATCCCACCCGGCGCGGCGCTCACCGGAAATGTGACGATCGCCTAAATCGTGGGCATCTTTCAGTGTCCGCTCGAGCGAGGCCGCGAGCTCGGCGATCTGCGACCACTCTTTGGCGAGGCCGGCGTTCACTCGCGCGAGGATAAAAGCAACCCGATCAGGCGAAGGATCTCCAGACGAACTCATAAGGCTTTTTTATTGTTTACGCGCCGCAGGGCACTTCTGCGCGCTTCTATTCCGAACAAAAGCGAGTTGAGCCGCGCCGGCTAAATTGCGGAAAGCGAGAGCGACCGTTGTTGTTTTGTAACAGTTTTAGCATCAGACAAGCGGTTTTTTTTGCCTGAGTTTCCTCAAGGCCGCACCTTTGTGCATGGCCAGGTGGTCTGTCTTGTCGCTCTTGATTAAATATTGCGGCTCGTCCTTCGAGGCATGGACCGTGTAGCTCTTGAACTTCATCGCTGAGGTAACCTTTTTTTGGATCGTTCCGCGGACCCGGCCCGCTTCCGAGTTCCACTCAACATGGTCGCCAACTTTGAATTTGTGTTTCATGCGCATAACTCAACGAGCGGATACGGATGCAGCAGCAGGCAGAACAAATTCATCCATTGCGTGAGCGAAACCACCTTCCTCGTTGCTCAAAGTAATAAAGTTGGCCTGGGCCTGCACTTCGGCACTGGCATTACCCATCGCAATGCTCAGGCCGCTTTTCTCGAACATCCTAACGTCGTTAGGCATGTCGCCGATGGTGGCAATTTCCTCCGGGGCGATATGCAATCTCCTGGAAAGGAACTCTACGACACCACCTTTGTTCACGCGCGCCGTAGATCAGGAGCACAATGAGGCGCTTGTTCCTGCCCTAACCCCGGCGACGCTACGCCATTCGTTGCAGAAATTCCTTTAGCTTCGTTTACAAAAGAAATCGGGCATGTCTTCGCGCCGTAAAATAGGCTCTTTAACAATTCGAGGTCATCGGCGTGATGTTTGAGCTCGGTTTGATAACGCTCGCGAAAGCTTCGCCATTTCTTTGGATCGTGTCCGAACCACTTTCGAAGCTCGGTGCTGGGAGCGATCTCTTTCAACCAGAGATCGACCTTCGCCTTTCCTTGGTCAACCCACGCGGCCAAAGTCTGTCCACCAGAATGCGGGCGCCATCATCCTTATGCGGCGCTTCGTACACCCTCTTGAGTTTTAGTTCGTGTCTCATTCTTAGCTGCCCTCAGTAGCCTGTGAACTCTTCTGTCCGAATGTTGTCATCGTTGACTCCTGACTCGGTTAATACCTTGCGCATCGCAGCTACCATTTCGCGTGGACCGGCGATATAGTAGATAGGAACCGTCAAATCATCGATGTATTTCGAAAGCATCGCTTTGGTGATAAGTCCTGTTTCCTCATGCCACTCCCGGTTTGATTTTTCCATCCCGGTCATGGTGCCGACAAAGGTGTAATGCGGATTTTTCTCGTGTGACTTGTTCAAGTCTTCCAAGAAGGCCGCATCCTCCGGCCGCTTGTTAGAATCGATGACGATAATGCGGCGCGCGACCTGGTCGTGTATCGCTTGCAGCACAATGCTCCGGACCGGCGTGATGCCGATGCCGCCGGTCACGAAAACGGCCGGGATCGCCGCGTTGTTATGGAGGGTGAACGATCCATACGGAGCATCCAGCGTGAGTTCCGTGCCGAGCGGCATGGTTTTCAATACTCGCTTAAACGCCGTGTCCCGCATCCGTGTGGCGGCCATCAGATAGTCCTCGTAGGGAGCACTCGCCAAAGAGAACCCTCGCGTGTTGCCTTCCGGGTCAGTTTCACGCGGATTAATCAAAGTGTAATCGGCGAATTGCCCCGCCTTGTAGACAAAGCCGGCGGGCTTTTCAAAATGGAACGCCATGGTTCCAGCTGCGATTTCCTCTCTCGCCTTTAGTTTAACTTTGTATATGGGCATGGCATGGTTCTCCTGGCGATAGTTTCACGGCGTTAGCCTCGTTTCTCGAGCGAGGCCGCAGGCATGTACTCGTAAAGCTGCGCGCCCATCTATCCGCTCGGAAAGCAGATAAGTCAAGAGGTTACTTGACTAATAGGTTCTGGTGGTTTCTTGCCTGAATGTGTTCTCCTCGTTCGCGGTCTTGAGCCTCTTGCCATTCCCATCGCGCGCACCATGCCGAAACACGTCGACCACATTCCGGCGCGCCTTGGGGGAGGAAGGCAAGGTGCGAAACTTTTGCACCGGTGAATAACATGGCGGAAGCGTTTGGACACAAGCGATGCAACCTATGCAAGCGGCTGCTTCCATCGCCGGGTCAGCATCCCTCTTGGGCTTTGACTGCCATAAAATGTGTTAGACGCAAGCCTGGCCGTGACGGCACTCTAAATGTTGGGCAGGATGTCGAAGTATTCGTCATCCTCGTTCTTGCCCCCTTCGCCCTTGCCCACGGTTTTTTCAGACTCGACAAACTCGATCCATTCAATCCATTTGACCATTTTGTAGCCCAGTTGGTTTTCAACGCGTAACCGCAGAGGTGCGCCATAGACCTCCGACAGCGGCTGCCCATTCATGTGAGAGGCGATCAGGCATTCCGGCTTGAGTGCGTTTTCCATCGTCTGGGTATCGTAATAGGCCCCGCCATAAAGGCCTTCACCAAAGGAATGAAATACCACAGTCCGGGCCTCGGGTTTCGGTTGCACCATGTCGATGAGAGTCTTCATCGGAACGCCGCCCCACTGCGCGATCCCGCTCCAACCCTGAATGCAGTGGTGCATGGTGATCTGCTTGGTTTCTCCGAGTTTGGCGATGTCCGCCAGCGAGAGCTCGACCGGCCTCTCGACCAGTCCGCCAATTCTTAGCCGGAAATCACGGAAGCCATTGTCCGCCAGCCGCCGCCATTCGCTGCTCGTGGGCATCTTCCCGTTAGGCCAAAAGTGAGGGGAGATGTCATCCGTGGTGTAGTGCTGCTGTGGAAGCAGCCGGTTCAGGGTAATCAACTGCATCGGGTAGGTGACCAGTTTCAATGCGTGCTGGACCCTGCGCGGGTAAGACCAGGAGAGGTAGTTCGCCACCACCCAGGAGAGCACCACCAGCCCGATGGCGGCGAGCCCCAGGATCATTCCCCATGGAGTGAGATTATCGGTGCCCAAGACGATATGGTTCATATTGCGCATGAAACCTGTGACAGCCACCAACGTCACATGCACCACAATGAAGCCCAGAAACCCGAGCAAGGTTAGGAAGTGGAACGAACGCGCGGCCTGCCGCCCTCCAAAAGCACGCGCATACCACGAGAAGCGGTTCACCACTGCGGGCGACATGGCAATGCCCGTCAGGATAGCCAGCGGACCAAACCCGAATACCACGACAAAATAAGCCATCTGTTGCAGCGCGTTGTAGGCATAGAACCCGTTGGGCTCAGGCGGCAGATGAAACGTCGCGTAATGCACCCAGACATTCCAGGCTTGGCCGACCATATCCAAGGAGGTAGGGACCAGCCGCTGCCAATGCTCGCTGACAAAGAGCATGGCGACATAGAAAACGCCCGTAATGATGAACCCGTGGACGTTGATGAAGTGCCAGACGCGCGCAATGCCGACCGTGTGCCGATAACCCGGCGTGCCGACCAGCGGCGTGAGATAGCGGGCATCGTCTTTCGCGGTCCAGATTCGGTCGCGAGGCACTTTGAGCGGCGTTAGGCGGATCCATTCGGTTCCCGGTGTGCAGTCATCGTTAAAATAGAGACGCGGATGATCCATCAGGATCGAGAGACCACTACGGACCAGCAGCATTACGAAGAAGAAATTGAAAAAATGAGAAAGCCGCAGCCAGAGAGGGAACCCGTGCGGAGTCGCGGGATTGTCGGCGACCGATAGCGCGGCGATCTGCGGGAGGCCGGCGATCAGATACTGTCCCCAGGCAACCGCCACCGGAGTAAGAGCGACAACGGCAAACGCAAGAACGAACCAGGGATTAATCCAGACACGAAAGCGGCGATCCGGCGGATAGTGGACAGCTCGATGGACTTCGTCGAATGCCTGCATGAAGAAATAGGTCTGTGTGAGTCAGCGCCTTTGAAGTAGGCCGATGAATTCCTCAATCGCGCCGGTGGAATGCCCAATGGTCAGTCCGGCCATAGGATGTCTTATCTGGGCATTTTTCTTCTTCTTCAAATCAGCGCTCTTAATAGTTTGGAATTAATCGTGACACCTCCTATCTGGTCATATCGCCAATTTCATGTCGTTGCGCTCCATGCGTGTCCATCGCGCTCGATCAATCTGCCAGCGGCGTGCGGTCCCCAGGTGCCGGCGGCGTAATTGGGAAAATGACGAGGCCTTGTTTTCGCCCATACCTCCAACACGGGCATCAGAAGCTGCCACGCCGCTTCGATCTGATCGGCGCGCATGAATAAGGTCGGATCATTGTTCATCACATCCCAGAGCAAAGTCTCGTATGCATCAGGGGAGGGGATGGCAAAGCTTTCGCGATAACTAAATCGCATCTCCACCGGCTTTAATACCATTTTCGGTCCCGGGTATTTTGCCTTAAAGCCTAACACGATGCCTTCCTCGGGCTGGATCGACAGGACAAGATAGGATGGGTGCCAATCGCACGCCCCGGGCGGAAAGGAGCGATGGGGCACTGCGCGAAAGTGGATGGCAACTTCCGAAACCTTCTGGGCCAGGCATTTGCCAGTGCGGAGATAGAAGGGCACTCCCTGCCAGCGCCAGTTATCGACAAACAACTTTAAGGCTGCGAACGTTTCTGTCTTGGAGTTAGGTGATACGTCCTTTTCCTGACGGTAACCTCGCACTTTTTTGCCATCGATGCGGCCTTCGCCATACTGCCCGCGCACGGCGCACTGCTGAACGGCTCTATGCGAAATCGGCCGCACGGCGTGGAGAACGTCAACTTTTTTGTTGCGAATCTCATCAGGATTGAAGGAAACCATCGGTTCCATGGCCACGAGACATAGGAGCTGCATCAGGTGGTTCTGGACCATGTCGCGCAAGGCGCCGGCGTGGTCATAATAACCGCCGCGATGTTCTACTCCCACTGCTTCCGCCACGGTAATGGTGACGTAGTCCACGTAACGGCGGTTCCAAATCGGCTCGAAGAGCGGGTTAGCGAAGCGGAACGCCAGAATGTTCTGCACCGTCTCTTTGCCCAGGTAATGGTCGATCCGGAAAATCTGCGATTCATGAAAGCTTTCCGTCAGCGTGCGATTCAGCTCGCGCGCTGAGTCCAAGTCATGACCAAGTGGCTTTTCCACCACAATCCGAGCGCGCGCTCGATCCTGATTAAGTCCCGCATCGGCCAGCATCTTTGGAATGACTCCGACCATCACTGGCGGAGTGGCCAGGTGAAAAATGTGGCTCGCCTGTACCTTCCAATTCTTATCGAGTTTGACGAAACTCCTCGCCAGACCCGAGTAGGTAGCAGGGTCCTTAAAGTCTCCCTGTTGATAGGTGACGTGCCTGACGAAGTTTTTCCAGTCCACGCCTTTCACCTTTCCTTTCCGCGAGAACCGCTTTACGCCGTCGAGGAAGTGTTTGTGTAACTCCGCATCGCGGTAGTGGGCGCGATCCACGGCTATGATCGCAAACTTCTTTGGCATCCGTCCGTCCCGGTGCAG
>JAICXG010000178.1 GCA_025980625.1 Chthoniobacterales bacterium | reverse complement strand
CGGTTACTCCTACGCCGGCAAGCTGCTCACCCCGTCGCCGCGGCAAAGTCGTGAAGCCGGGAAATTCGAAGTAGCGGACGGGCCTGACGCGCGGCGACACTCGCGGCGGGGAAGAATTTTCGCGCACGCAGTAGCGGATTGCGCTTCCTCGCTTAGATTCGCTCCGCTGGCGAGCGATAGCGTGCTCGCGCTTCTCCAAATGGCACAAACCGATCCGAATATTTCGTGGCCGGCGGTGGCGAAATTCGTGCGGCAACTGAACCACGATCTGCGCAATCATCTCAATGGGATTGAACTCCAGATCGCCTTTCTGAAGGAGATCGCGCCTAACGAGGAGGTGAAAGACGAATTGAAACGGCTGCGCGAAATGACCAGCGAAATCGGCCGGCAGATGCAAAAGCTCTCGACCGCGTTAAAACAGCCGCACCCGCAACTGATGTCGTACGCGGCGAAGGAATTTGTCGAGGATCTGCGAGCCAAACTCACGCTCGAGCAGCCGGTGCTGGCCGGGGCGGTCGAATGGCACGAGTCGTTAGGGGCGGAAGTGATCGAGATCGACCCGGCGCTTCTGCAGGAAGCGTTCGTGCAAATCTTCGCCAACGCGGCGGAGCACGGCCGCGCCGAGGGCCCGCTCATTTTCGAAGCTTGGAGCAGCGACGACGCAATCAAGTTCAGTCTGCACGAACCGAAGGCGGAGTTCGGCGGCGAGACCGAGAACTGGGGCCGCCGCCCCTTGGCACAGGTGCGACAGGGCCATTATGGTCTTGGCCTCTTCCGCGCTGGCGGTATTCTTGAGGCCCACCATGGCACTCTGCGGGCGCAATTTGACCCGGCCGCGTCGGTCCTTATCACGACCATTTGTCTGCCGCGGCGCGTTTCCTGAGCCGGCACAACTGGCCGGCCGGATCTGATTTCGCGATGAGCACCGACAACCGACGCATCCTCGTTATTGATGACGAGCGGCCGATCCGGATGACGCTCGAGGCATTGTTAGGGCGGCATGGTTACAAGACGGATGTAGCGGGTAATGCCGCCACCGGTCTCCGTCTGCTCGAGAGTCACTCGCCCGCGCTCGTCTTACTCGATCTGCAACTGCCGGACGCCGAGGGCTTGCACATGCTCGACCAGATCAAAGCCGATCACCCCGAAACGCAGGTGATCATCCTGAGCGCGCACGATTCGCTTAACAACGCGATCGAATCGATCAAGCGCGGCGCCTATCATTTCATCAGCAAGCCGTACGCGCCGGAGGAACTGCTCAGCCTGGTGGAGAAAGCGCTCGAGAAACAGTCGCTTCTTCGCGAAACCCTCGAGCTACGCGAAACGACGCAGCAGCTTAAGAAGCGACTCGCTGCGGCCGAGACGCAACTGGCGCCGGTTTTCAAGAGCAAGGTGATGCAGCAGATCGATGAGCTGATCACGGCGATGGCACCCTCGGAGGCAAACGTGCTCATCACGGGCGAAAGCGGTGTCGGCAAGGAGGTGATCGCGAACGTGATTCACGGCCGGAGCCGGCGTAAGGACACGCCGATGGTGAAATTGAACTGCGCCGCCTTTCCACAAACGCTGATCGAGGGTGAGCTTTTCGGTTATGTCAAAGGCGCGTTCACCGGAGCGACGAGCGATTTTGGCGGGATGATCGCGGAGGCCGGAGGCGGCACGCTCTTTCTCGATGAGATCTCGGAAATGCCGGTGGAATTGCAGACGCGATTTCTGCGCGTCCTCCAGGAAAGGGAATATCGCCCGTTAGGCAGCACGAAAACCTTGAAAGCAAATTTTCGCGTGATCGCGGCGACCAATCGCCCGGTGCACCAGGCGATGGCTGAAGGACGGCTGCGCTCTGATCTTTATTACCGGCTCAATACTTTCCAGATCGAGCTGCCGCCCTTGCGCGAGCGCAAGGAAGATATTCCGCCGCTCGTCACCACATTCGTTAGGCGTTTCGCCGAGCAGCTGGGGAGACCGGAGCCGGCGATCACGCCGGAGGCATTTCAAAAACTGCTCGATTACGGCTGGCCGGGGAATGTGCGCGAACTCCAAAACGCGATCGAATACGCCGTCGTGCTCGCCCGCCAGGGGCAGATCACGGTGAAGGAATTGCCGAGCGAAGTGCAGTTGCCGGTCGTGCTGCAAAAGACGGAGCGCGCGGCGAGCCAGCGCAGCGGGCCGGTCCTCCGCCTCGATGCGATGGAGCGCAACGCGATCCTCGACGCCCTCGCCCAATGCCACGGGAACAAGAAAAAAGCCGCGGAATTGTTAGGGATTCAGCGCCCGACGCTTTACAATAAGATGAAGCGTTACGCCATCCAGATTTAGGGAATGACTCCCGATTCTGGATTTGCGAGTTACCATTCCCCTTGAGTGTCAGGTCATCAGGATAAACTTCTCGAACACGCGCAGCGCGAACTCGCGCCGGCGTCGGGCGAAGCCGCGCACCAGCTGGCGGTTTACCGGCGCTTTCTCAAGATCGAAAACCACCGCCTGCGCCTCCGTCACCAGGCCGGCGGCGGCGGCCGCGAAGTCTGCGCCGGTCGTGCATCGCTGATTGATGTCCTCTTGCGGCACGTTTTTGCCGCGGCGAGCGAATCGTCCAGGACCCGCAACGGGAACAAAGTCATCCCCGTAAGCCTGGTCGCGCTCGGCGGCTACGGGCGCGGCGAGTTGAACCCTGGAAGCGATGTGGATGTGATGTTTTTGCATCCGCACACCGGCAAGGAGGTGCCCGAGTCGCTCGCGCACACGGTCGAGCGGGTGCTCTATTTTTTGTGGGACGTCGGATTCAAGGTGGGACACTCGACCCGCTCGGTCCGTGAAGCGGTCGCGCAGGCCAACGGTGAAATGCTGACGAAAACGGCGATGCTCGAGGCGCGATTGCTCGCGGGCGACTCCGAGCTTTTCCAGCGCTTCCGGGCGCAATTTCGCCGGCACTGCGTCATTGGGCACGAGAAGGAATACGTCGCCGCACGCATGGAAGATCAGACCCGGCGCCATCAGAAATTCGGTTACAGCGTTTATCTGCAGGAGCCAAATGTGAAGCGCGGTTGCGGCGGTTTGCGCGATTACCAAAACCTGCTCTGGATCACCTTCTTCAAGGAAGGTGCCCTAACGACGACTCACCTCGTGGGCAAGGATTGGCTGAGCACAGGCGATCGCCGCCGAATTGACGCGGCTTATGACTTTCTCCTCCGGGTCCGCACTCAGCTCCATTACACCAACGAACGCACGGCTGATGTGCTCCATCTTAGCCTCCAGCCGGAAGTCGCGCGCCAGCTTGGCTACCAGCAGAACACCCCGGTAGCACGGAGCGAGGCGTTCATGAAGGATTATTACGAGCACACGCGCAATATCTTCCGGATCACCGAGCGACTGACTGAACGCTTTGCCACCGGCACGGCGACGACCACGCGCCGGCTCTTCTTTCCTCTCCTCCCGCGGCGGCGTCAGCCGGAGGAGCACTTTGAAAATTTCTTCAGCCGCGGCGAGCAACTGCACGTCGAGGATGCGCAGCTCTTCGCGCGTGAACCCGGGCAACTAATGAGGGCGTTCGAGCACGCGCAGGAGCGCAAGCTCGAGATGAGCCCGGAACTGACCGATGCGATCAGTCGCCGGCTTCGTTATGTCACGCGCGAGTTTCGTTATGCAAAAGCTGCGCGCGAAATTTTTGCCCGCATCCTCAGCCGCAAAGGCGAGGTCGCACGCGTGCTGCGGATGATGCACGAGGTGGATTTTCTCGGGCGTTACCTGCCGGAGTTTGGCCATCTTACCTGCCTGGTGCAGCATGAATATTTTCACCGCTACACCGCTGATGAACACACGCTCGTCTGCATCGAGAAACTCGACGCGCTGCGAGACACCGACGATCCAAAACTGCAGCGCTATCGCAAACTCTTCGAGAATCTCGCCGATCCCTACATTCTCTATCTCGCGCTTCTCCTCCACGACACCGGCAAAGGCGTCGGCGCGCGTCCGCACTCGGAGGCGAGCGCGCTTTTCGCCCAGAGCGTCGCCGCCCGCCTGCAACTGAGCTCGGAGCAACGTCGCTCGTTAGTCTTGCTCGTCGATCATCACGTCACGCTCTCGAGCATGGCGCAGCAGCGCAATATTGATGATCCAGCGACCGTGATCGAGTTCGCCGCGAGCGTGAAATCGCAGACCAACCTCGACGCGCTCATGCTCCTGACGCTGGCCGATGGACAGGGCACGACCGACGCCTGGTCGGACTGGAAGGAATCGTTAGTCTGGCACCTTTACCACGCGACCGCCGACTACCTGCAGGACCAGGAACGTTTCATCCGGCAAGGACAGCAGGAACGGGAGCGCATCCATCGCGCCGTCGCCGAACAACTCGCACCCGATTTTGCCGAGGAGATCGAGGCTCATTTCGATCACATGCCGCAGAATTATTTCCGCGCCTTTAGGAGCGAGGAGATCGTCGCCCACCTCGAACTGTTCCGCACTCTCTGGCGTAAGATTTATTTCGGCGAGGAACCGGCCTCCTCCCCGGTGCTCCGCTGGGAAGCGTTGCCCGAAGAGGGCCACAGCGTCGTCTCAATCGTCACCTGGGACCGGCAACATTTGCTCGCCGATATCGCAGGCGCCTTCGCTGCCGCCGGCCTCGGCATCCTGAGCGCGGACGTCTTTGTTCGTGGCGATAATCTTGCGCTCGATGTCTTCCGGGTCCGCAATGCACAGCTCGGCCCGGTCACTAATCCGGCGCAAATCGAAAAGGTTGGTTCGACCCTCCGTCTCGCCTTGCAGAGCGAACGGTTTGATTTCGCCCCGCTCCTCGCGACCGCGCCACGCGAGCGGACGAAGACCACACCTGAAATCGAGTTCCCAACGCGCATCACGATCGAAAACAAGACACATCCCACCTGTACCTTGATCGAGGTCGAGACACCGGACCGGCGGCGTCTGCTCTACGATCTCGTCACCTGCCTCGGGCGCAACAACGTTTACATCACTCTCTCACGGATCAGCACGGACAAGGGCGCGGCGATCGACACCTTCTACGTGAGCGACGCCACCAACCGCGGCAAGATCAGCGATGCCAGCCGGATCCATGACTTGCAGCGTCAGCTCCAGGAAGTGACGATCGATCGTGCCTAACGACTAACGAATCGGCATCGTGCTTTGCCGAAACGGCGGATGCGTTTAGGTTGCGGCGCATTTTTCCTATGAACGTGCTCATTCTCGCCGCCGGCTATGCGACTCGCCTCTATCCGCTCACTTTGAACAAGGCCAAGCCGCTTCTCGAAGTGGCGGGCAAGCCGATGATCGAATGGGTGCTCGATAACCTCGCCCCGATTCCCGATATTAGGACAGTTTATGTGGTGACGAACGACAAGTTCGCGCAGGACTTCGAGGGCTGGGCGGAGCGATACGGCAAAACCCAGCCAAAGGTGAAATTCAAGATCGTGAACGACGGCTCGCGCAGCGATGCGGACAAGCTGGGCGCGATCGGCGACATCCGCCTCGTCCTGCAACGGGAACAATTGACGCGCGAACCGCTCATTGTGGTGGCCGGTGACAATCTTTTCAGTGAATCGCTCGAGGAATTTGCGGCGCACGCCCAAGGATCAGTTGCGACGCTCGCGACCTACGATGTCGGCGATGTCGAGGCGATGAAAAAGTATTCCGCGATTGATGTGGATGCGGATGGAGTGATTACCCATTTCGAGGAGAAGCCGGCCAAACCGCACACGACGCTCACCGGGATTGCGCTTTACTACTTTGCACCGGAAACGCTCGCGCTCTTTGAGACCTACATCATCGAGGGAAACAATCCCG
>JAICXG010000072.1 GCA_025980625.1 Chthoniobacterales bacterium | reverse complement strand
GGAAACCAAAGGAGCGCGCGCAGGATTTGTCCTCCATCGAGCGGGTAGATCGGGAGAAGATTGAAAAAGAGCAGGGCGAGATTGATCCGCCAGAGCCAGAGGAGAACGAGGTAGGCGTCGAGATGGGTTTCGTGCCAGCCGGCGCGTGCAGCGCTGTGGAGAATGAAAGTGAGAATCGGCGCCAGCAGTAGATTCACGAGCGGTCCCGCGGCAATGCTCCAGAGCATGGCGCCGGCGCGCTGCGGTGGCCTAACGAATGCAATGCCGCCGAGCGGCCAGAGAACGATCTGGTCGGCCTGGCCGCCGACCTGACGACAGGCGAGGGCGTGGCCGAATTCATGCATTGTGACAAGGACGAAGAGACCGAGGTAAAGCAGCACCGCCCAGAACGGGCTCGTGAACATCGAGCGCCAGACCTGCACTTCGTAGATCGCGACGACGAACCAAGACCAGTGCAGGAAGACATCGATCCCGGCGACGCGAAAGAGGCGAATCGAACCACCCTTTGTCGGCATCGAGGAAGATAGCGCGGGTGGCCCCGGCGCGCACCAGCCGATCCCAGGCGCCGGCGAAGTGTTGCCTGACGAATCGGGCGCGGGCAATATTTCTCCGCGTTAGAGCGGATCGCGGGTTTGCTCTTGCGGCGCGAGGAGCAGGCGCATGGGCAGCATCGGCGACTCGTAAAAGCCATGCTTGCGGAAGAAATTTTGCGAGCGCAGTTCCGGCCGGTCGGTCAGCAAGGTGATGCGGCGGAAATTTTTCTGCCGCGCAAACTCGATTGCGTAATCGAGCAACATCGAGCCGTAGCCCTCGCCGCGGTATTCCTTATGAACCACCAGGTCCTCGAGGAGAATGACGAACCCGCCTTCCGCCGTACTAATCGTGAAGAGCAGGTTGATCATCCCGACGATCGAATGGTCGCGCCGGAGAACAAAGACGCGGCCGCGATTCGGCTGCTCGAAGATGAGCCGCAGTCCGCGCAATTGCTTGTCACGATCCGGCCGGAAGTCGCTTTCTTCGCTGAACAATTCGCCGAGCAGACTGGAGAGTTCGTCCAGGTCTTCCAGAACGGCCGGCTGGACCACGACATTATCCATCAAATTGGTTATTCCATATTCACCGCCGCGAGGCAATGCAGTTGTCGGGCGGCGTTGACAAAGCGCGGCTCGCTCCTAGAGTAGCGGCTCCCATTCGCCGGCAGCCCGGTTTTCATATGAAACGCACCTATCAGCCATCGAAACGGACGCGCAAGCAGCAGCACGGTTTCCGCGCGCGCATGAGCACGAAGGGTGGCCGCGCTACGCTCGCCCGACGCCGCCAGCGGGGGCGGAAACGACTGCTGCCGAAGGGCGTGGAAATTCATTTCGCGCGCCATACCAAGGCCTAGGCACAGCGGAGCGGCTCGGCTGATAACACGTTGATCGCGGTTCCTGCTGCCTAACGATTCAACTCCACGAGCGGAGCGGCGTAACCGGTGAGCTCGAGATAACCCCGGCCGCCAATCGCCTTTCCGGCGCGCGTCCCAACGAGATCGAACGCGCCTTCCCAATAAATCAATGGCGTGAAGACCAGCTCCTGGTTTTTCAGGACCGGGTGGATCGTGAAAGCGAGCTGCACTTTTGGCACCTCGATTCGCCAGCCGATCGGATAATTCGCCTGCGTCGCCGGGCTTTTCCAAAACTCGAGCGGCGTCATTTGAAAATCAGCGCTCGTTAGGGGAACGGAACGGTCGTCGGCAGCAATAAAGGTGCCGCTGGAGGCGGGATCGATTCCGCCATTCGTTAGGCGCATTTCATAGAGCATTAATTCGCTGCCGTCGTCGAACTGCGCCGAAACCCAGTTCCAGCCCGCCTGTCCGGGCGCGAGTTGATTCGTAGCCCACTCGTGATCGAACCAGCTCTCGCCATGCACATCGAAGCGGCCGCCGCTCACGACCAATTCGCCTTCGGTGCGCAGTCGCGAAATCGAGTAGTAATGCGAAGCATGGCCAGCACTGGCGGCCTTTTGGCTGACGCCATTCTTTCCGTGAATCACCGGCGCCTTCACTGGAACGAGCTGGAGATTCAGTTTCGCCCCTTCGGCATCGGCTGCGAGATGAAAGGAACCGTCGCCGCTCATTCGCAGGTTCCACGAATCGATCCAGGCGATTTCATCGCCGCGGTCAAATCCCGCTTCGCCGAAACTCCCGCGGCTCACTTTTTGGAAAAAGAGAAACTTTCTGCGGTGCGCGTCGCTGATGGTGAAATGGGCGAACTTCAAATCGTCGACAATGAAACGCGAACGGGTGCTGCCACGCTCGTTAGGCGGCCGAATTCCCTGCCGGAAAAATGTCAGCTCATAACCGAAACGATGGCCGGCGGCGTTCGTCAGGTTCCCGGTGAAATACCACCACTCGGTTTTGAAATTTTCGTGGCCATGATGATCGCGCGGAAAGTCGTATTTCCATCCCGGCTCGGCGGTTTGCCAGGTTGCGGCGATGCAAAGCATCGCGAGCGCGGCGGCCAGGATTTTCATTCGCTGCGCACTGCCTCCGCAATATTGAGGCGGCCGGCTCGCCAGGCCGGGATCCAGCCTGCGAAGATCGCTGCGGCGATAATCCAGAGCGGTGTCCAGGCAAGCGAAAGCCAGGGGAAGGCGAGCTGGATCGTCCAGCCGAAATAGGCGCGATTGATCACTCCCGTCAGGACAACCGCGAGGCACAATCCCGAGGCCATACCGAGAAGGCTTGCGAGCAAACCGATCATGCCGCTCTCCCACAGAAGCAGCCGCCGGATTTGCCCCGCCGACGCGCCGATAGATCGCAGCACTCCCAGTTCGCGCGTGCGCTCCGCGACGAGGGTCGTTAGGCCGAGAAAGATTCCCGCCACCGCGACGATGACGGCGATCGTGCGCAGGACATAGGTGACCGCGAAGGTTTGATCGAACACCTCGAAGATCCGCGCACGCAACGAGCGATTGGAATAAATCGAAAACTCGCCGCGATTGCTGAATCGGCGGCGAAATTCTTCCGTCACAGCTTTCACCGAGGCGCCCTTTTTTAGGAAGACGCCGACGCTGTTGATCCGGTCATCGTGCCACCAGTGGAGGAAATTTTTTTCACTCAGCAAGACCGTTCCCTGATCGCTTGTGTAGTCGTAATAAACGGCGGCGATTGGAAAATCGACGGTGCCTCTCGGCGTCGGCAAGGCCAGCTTGTCACCTTGTTTGAGATCGTGCCGCCGAGAAAAAGTTTCCGAGATCAGGACGCACGGCTCGCGGTAGAAGCGCGGCATGATTTGATCGCTGCGGCCGTGGAGAAAATGAAGATTGCGGCGATTGCTCCCGCGCACGACCGCGAGCTCAATCGTCGTGCTGCGAAACGGCACCTCGAAATGCCGAAACGTGTCGACTGCCTCGACCGCTGGATTGTTCTCCAGGAATCGAATGGCTTCGGGCGGCATGAAGGAGGTCGGACCCGCAACTTCGTTCGCCGCCGGACCGATGAACAGGTCGGCGACGAGCGTTTGATTGATCCAGTCGGTGACGGTTTGGCGGAAGGAAAAAATCATCACCGCGACGCCGACGCTCATTGCAACCGCCGCCGCCAGCGCGGCGATTGTGATTGAATTGCGCAGGAGTGCGCGCGCCAGATTTTGCGCGGCCAGGCGACGCTCGGCCGTGCGCCAGCGAAGGCCGCGGCTGAAGCGAGAAATTGTTTCCGGGGTGAGGAGCGAAAATCCTGCAAGAACAAAGAACGCGGCGCCGAAGCTGATCCATGGCGGAGCGTGATTAAGCGCGAGAAGAGAGAGAAAAACCGAGACGAGCAGCGCGGTGAGGCCGCCGAGAAACCAGCCGCGCGAAAGATGGACCGAACGTTCGAGCCGCTCACCGTGATGAAGCGCCTGCACGGGATCGCTCGTGGCGGCCTGTTCCGCCGGCAACCAGGCCGCGAGCAGGACCGAAGCCGCGCCGAGGCCGAAGGCGCTGATCCAAATCCAGGGCGCGACCGCAATCTGGCGAACGCTAAGCAGAATGTAGAGCGACGAGATCGTGTCGGTGACGGTTCCAACCAGCGCTTGCGCGAGAAAGTATCCGCCGATCATCCCGAGGCCGACGCCAATGAGGCCGAGCGTGGCGGCCTGGCCGAGAAAGAGGGCGCGAATTTCCCGGCGGGTTGCGCCTAACGAACGAAGAATGCCGATTTCGATCCGGCGCCTAACGACCGACGCTTCCGTCGTGTTGTAGATGAGAAACATGCCGACGAGCAACGAGACCAGGCTCATGGCCGTGAGGTTGAGCTGAAACCCGGCAAGCATCTTGTCGACTTCTTCGCTCCGCCGCGCCGGCGGAGCGATCGTGGCATCCGGAGGAATGATCTTGCGCAATTCCGCCGCGACCATCTTCGAGTTGGCTCCTTTCGTTAGGCGGAGAGAAACGGAATCGAGTGTTCCGCTCCGGCCGAGAAGCTCCTGGGCCCAGCCGATGTCCATCGCGGCGATATGCGGATCGGCGTTAGCGATCTCGCCGTGCGTCCGCATGACGAAACCGATCGTCAGCTTTTGCGTTCTGCCATTGAGCTGGATCGCGAGTTGATCGCCGGCGCGGAGATGATGGTCACGCGCGAAATCTTCGCTTAACGCGATCGTGCGGGGGGCGCGGAGCCATTTCTGAAGATCGAAAGTTTCGGCCGCGTCAAAATCAGTCAGCTGAAAGGTGCGAAACGGTTCGTTGGTAAAAATGTCAATCCCGAGCAGGTCGAGATATTCGCCCGGATATTTCGGCAGACTAACGAATCCGGTGACGATCGGAGTCGCCGCCGCGACTCCGGGCTGCGCGGTGATTTGGGGCAGAAGCGAATCGGGTAGAGTCCCGGCGGGCGAATCGACTTCGAGCTGCGCTTTCCCCGCGACCAGATCAACCGTCGCTGCGAAGGCGCGGTTGGCGCTGTGGTTCGCGATCTGGATTGCGAGATAAAGCGCAACCCCGAGCGCGACCGTGCAGATATTCAGGCTGCTCAGCAGCCGATGTTGCGCGAGATCGCGCAGCACGTGCCAGCGAAAGATGCGGAAGTATTGCGGAAGCAAGCCGCAATCTCAAATAGGGCGCGCAGACGCGCAAAAACGATCGCGAACCGGCAACACAGAAGCCTGTTACCGCAGGTTGCAGACCTCGACAACGGCGACCATTGATGAGGTAACTTCCAACCTATTTCATAACCTTTCGAAGGTTCTGCTGCATTAACTCAATGACAGCGAAACAAAAACCTGAACCTCTCGAAAGGAAAACTAGTCATGCAGAAAGAACATAAACATTGCAACAGAACCATTCCGGGCCTGCTCACCGCGTTAGTTTTGGTCTGCCTGGGGCTGGCGCCCGCAACCCAGGCGGCTGGGCATCGTTCCATCGTCGGCATGTGGAGCGTCCATTACGTGAGCAATGCCGGCTTCCCGGATGCCTCAGCTTACATTCAATGGCACAGTGACGGGTTAGAGTTTGAAGGCGCGAATGTGGCGCCCGGCGCCTTCTGCCAGGGCACCTATAAGCAGGCTCGCGACGGTAGCTATCACGATTACCATATCGCCTGGACCTTCGATTCCACCGGCACGGTGAACGGTCACTGGGACGAAACCATGGTCACTACGGTTGGCACCGACGGTAACACCTACTCCGGCACTTATGTCAGAGACTTCTACGATGTGAACGGCAACTTCCTCTTCGAAGACAACGGCACAATGACCGCGACACGGTTAAACCCGGAGTATTAATCAGGTCTCAATGCCGCGGTCACGAGCCAATTCTCGTGACTGCGCGGCAAAGCAAAACCAATAAGTTCGAAGACCTGGCGCAGCCGAGCTGTTTGCAAGGCAGCAGCGCCCGATTCTCCTAGTCGCGGAATGGCTTCCGATTCCGGGCTTTTATTCCGCACGCATTTTATCGCCGCCGTCCCAAAAACGGGCGCATAAAATCTCGTTATTGGGAAAGACGGCTCGTTAGGCGAGCTGGCGTGTTTGCTGTAAATCACACAGCCGTGGTCAAATCTGCTGGGCCACTTGCAGTGGCACGCGGTTTGCATGAGGCTGCGCCGCCTTCCTGTCGGAAAGCGCAGAATCTCTATGCACTCACGTTTTCTTTTCACTCTCCTCGCCGCCTTCCTGGCGGCTCCGATCGTTCACGGGCAAACGCCTGCACCGACTCTCACCGTCGACGAGCTGGTCGCAAAAAACATCGATGCAAAGGGCGGCCAGGCCGCGCTCGACGCGATCCAGACGATTCGTTTTGAAGGCCGGCTGTTGATCAACCAGGGCCAGATCGAGGTGAAATTCACCGAGACGAAGAAGCGGCCGAACAAAATCCGCACCGACGGGGTGCTGCAGGGAATGAATCTCGTCCAGGCTTACAACGGCACGAGCGGCTGGAAAATTTTCCCGATCTTCGGCCGCAAAGATCCGGAGCGAATGTCAACTGACGAAGCCAAATCATTAGTCGAAGAAGCCGAGATTGGCGGTCCCTTCGAGCATTGGAAGGAGCAGGGTAAGACGATCACTTATCTCGGGACCGAGGATGTCGAGGGCACTGCGGCGCACAAGCTCAAGGTCGTGCGCAAGAATGGCGACGTGAGCTATGTCTATCTCGACCCCGATTACTTTCTCGAGATCCGGATCATCGACCAGCGTCTGGAACAGGGCGCGCAGGTCGAGATCGAGACTGACCTCGGCGATTACGAGAAGGTGAACGGCGTTTACTTCCCATTCTCGGGCGAGTCCGGAAACAAGGGGTCAAACGACAAACAAAAGATCATTTTCGACAAAGGCGAAGCTAACATCCCGGTGGATGACGCCGTCTTCGAGTTCCCGGCCAAACCAGCTAAATAATTTCACTGCCATGCGTTTTCTAACTCTTATTTCTCTAGCTTCAGTCAGTCTTACTGGCGCAGCCTTTGCCGCCGACGCGCCCTATAACTCGGCGACCATTTCCGGTCTGGGTGCGCGCAACATCGGCTCCGCCACCATGAGTGGCCGCATTTCTGCGCTCGCTGCCATTCACGAACCCTCGGGCAAGCTTACGATCTTTGTCGGCGCGGCCAGCGGCGGCGTTTGGAAGTCGGAAGACGGCGGCACGCATTATCGGCCGATCTTCGACGAGCAGCCGGTGCAATCGATTGGCGCAATCGCGCTCGATCCGAAAAATTCGAAAAACGTCTGGGTCGGCACGGGCGAATGCTGGACGCGCAACAGTGTTTCCTACGGGGACGGCATCTACAAATCGACCGATGGCGGCGAGACCTGGAACAAGATGGGGCTGCCTGACTCCGAACGCATCGCTCAGATCATCGTTAGTCCACAAAGTAGTGACATGGTTTACGCGGCGGTACCGGGCCGGCTCTGGAGCGATTCGGCCGATCGCGGTCTTTATAAAACAAGCGATGGGGGCAAGACCTGGAATCTCATTCTGAAAGGCCCAAATCTTTCGACCGGCGCCTCGACGATCGCGATGGACCCAACAAACCCCAACATCCTGTTTGCCGGGTTGTGGGATTTCCGGCGTAAAGGCTGGACCTATCGCTCCGGTGGTCCTACGCCTAACGATCCTTCGGGAAGCGCCCTCTTCCGCACAACCGACGGCGGCGCGACCTGGAAAGAGATTACGCCGGAAGCCAACAAAGGCTTCCCGAAAAAACCCTACGGCCGGCTGGCAGTTGCGATCGCGCCTTCCAATCCGAAGCGCGTTTACTGCTTTGTCGAATCGCCGGATAGCGCGCTCTTTGTCTCCGATGACGGCGGTCAGACCTGGCAGCAGCGCGACAAGAGTCAGTGGATGGTCTGGCGTCCGTTTTATTTCGCCAACCTGATCGTGGACCCGAAAAATCCGGATCGCGTTTTCAAAACCGACGGCGCGCTAATCATGAGTGAGGACGGCGGGAAGAGCTTTGCCACAGTTGGCGGATTCAACGGCGCGCATGGCGACGTGCACGTGGTTTGGATCGATCCGACCAATCCCAAGACCGTCATCTCCGGCGATGACGGCGGTATTTGGTACGCCTACGACGGCGGCAATCGCTGGTGGAAAGCGAATAACCTGCCGATTTCGCAGTTCTATCATGTGAGTGTGGATGATGCCGACCCGTTTCATGTCTACGGCGGGTTACAGGATAACTCCTGCTGGATGGGTGACTCTGAGTATCCCGGCGGCATTACCAATTCGCGCTGGGAAAATCTTTATAACGGCGACGGCTTTTATACCTTCACCGATCCGGCCGATCCGGATTATGTCTATGCTGAGTACCAGGGCGGCCGGGTCGGCCGGGTGAATCGTCACACGCTGGAAGCGCGGGTGATTCAGCCGAAACCAAATTACAAGGAGAAGCTGCGCTTCAACTGGAACACGCCTTTGGTCGCTTCGCCTAACGAGAAAGGGACAATCTACATCGGCGCGCAATTCCTTTTTCGCTCCCGCGATCATGGCCAGAGCTGGGAACGCATCTCACCCGACCTGACGACGAACGATCCGGAGAAACAGAAGCAGGAACAATCTGGAGGCGTAACAGTTGATAACTCGGAAGCGGAGATGCACACCACCATTTTCTCGATCAGCGAGTCGCCCAGGGACAAGAACCTGATCTGGTGCGGAACTGATGACGGCAATCTCCAGATCACGCGCGATGGAGCCAGGAGCTGGAACAACGTGGTCGCTAACGTCCCCAACCTGCCGAAGAACTCCTGGGTGAGCTGGGTGCAGGCGAGTAACTTCGATCCGGGCACGGCTTACGCCGCCTTCGATCGCCACACTTTCGGCGACTTCGCTCCCTATCTTTACAAAACGGCCGACTATGGGCAGACCTGGACGCCGCTCGTTAGTCCGCAGGACGCGAAAGGGGTGCACGGCTACACCCATGTGATCAAGGAAGACTTGGTCAGGAAAGACCTGCTCTTCCTCGGGACGGAGTTTGGACTCTGGGTCTCCATCGATGGCGGGAAAACCTGGGCGCAGTTCAAGGGCAACCGGCTCCCGAATGTCCCGGTGCGCGATCTCACGATACAACCGCGGACAAACGATCTCGTCCTCGCCACCCACGGCCGCGGCATCTGGATTGTCGATGATATCACACCACTGCGCTCCCTTACGCCGGACTTGTTAGGCAAGGAAGCGGCCTTTGTTCCCGCTAAGCCAGTCCAGCAACAGCGCATCGAAGCGAGCGGCGGTTGGCCGGAAGGGGCCGCCACTTTCAATGGCCCAAATCCGCCGGACGCTGCGGTCATCACTTACTACCAGAAGTCACGGCATCTTTTCGGCAAGCTCAAGATCGAGATCCTCGACGCCGCCGGCAAAGTGATCGACACCGTCCCGGCGAGTAAGCGCCCTGGCCTTAACCGTGTGATGTGGAACATGCACGAGAAACCGCCGCGTGTTCCGCCTGCTGCCCAGATCGCTGGTGCTGGCGTTACTGGTCCGCGCGTCCTGCCCGGCACTTATACGGTGCGGATGACAAAGAATAACCAGCCCTATGAAATGAAGCTTACGGTTGGGCTTGACGAGCGCGACAAGTTCAGCGAAACCGATCGCAAGGCGCAATACGAGGCTGCGGAAAAGGTGAAGAACCTTTTCGGCGATGAGAGCGCGCTGATGGATCGCATCATGATGTTGCGCGGCCAATTGATGAAGACTCAGCAGGCTCTTGCCGCCGATGCCGCCACGGCCAAGGCAGTAAGTGATTTCGACGGCAAAGTGGACGCGGTGCGGAAGCAGATCGTTGCCACGACCGAAGGAGGCGCGATTACTGGCGAAGAACGCCTGCGGGAGCACACCGACAAGCTCTACGGCGCGATTCTGAGTTATGAAGGCAAACCAGCCGATTACCAGATTGCCCGAATCGCTTCTTTGCAGCGCGAACTGGACGACGTGGCGAAGGAATTCGAGGCGCTTGTGACTAACGAACTTCCGAAGTTGAACGAAACACTGAAGTCAAAAGGGCAACCGGAAATTTCACCACCCCCCGCCAAGGTGGCGGTGAATGAAAGGGAATCAGGGTCAGGCGGCGGAGTCATGTCGAGTGCAATCAATGCTGACCTGCCGGCGAATAGCGTCTCGCTTCCAGCAAACTTCAGATTAATTCGCTAGACCCAACCCTCAGCTTGTCATCCTGAGCCGCGAAGACGGCCAACGATCCACAGGTGTTTCGTGGCGCCGCTTTCACCTTTGGCTCCGGGCGAAGTCGTTAGGTAAGCAGGCTGCTATGGCCGGGCGTCAGCCCTTCGCCGTGCTCCGGCCAACTCAGGAACGATCGGCTGCGTCTCGGCGCCGGCTGGCTCGCACTTTGGTCTGGCATTCCACTGATTTTAGGAAAGGTTGGGGTATGGCAACACGAACTGGATCAGCAGTGTGGGAAGGCACCCTTAAACAGGGCAGCGGTAACTTGAAGGTCGGCAGCGGCGCTTATGAAGGAAAATATTCCTTCGCTTCACGTTTCGAAAACGGCAGCGGCACCAATCCGGAGGAACTGATCGCTGCCGCCGAGGCCGCCTGTTTCTCGATGGCCCTTTCCCTCGGGCTCGAAAAAGCCGGTCACGCGCCGCGTCGCGTCAGCACGAGCGCAAACGTGAAACTGGAAAAGGTCGGAGATACTTTCCGCATCACCACCATCGACCTCGATACGAACGCCGAGGTGCCAGGGATCGAGGAGACGAAATTCCAGGAAGTGGCCGAGCAAACAAAAAAGAACTGCCCGGTCTCGGTCGCGCTTAGCGGCACGCAGATCAACCTCAAAGCCAGGTTGAGCGGTCGTTAGGCGACCTGACAAGATCGAAGTCGCGCGCGGCGGTCGCATCTCGCAAAAGGTCTTTACAAGCCATCTCATCAATAGCGCGCCATCCCGAGCGGAGCGCAGCGGAGTCGAGGGATCCCGTGGAAGTCACCTTCAAGCTTGCGCGCCGGGATCCCTCGACTTCGCTCGGGGTGACAGGCTTTTTGGATTTATGAGATGGCATGGCTTCAAGAACAGACAAAGCTCAATCGCGACGTTTGTTCGTTGAATCCAAAGGCGCCCACGGCCGCATCTCAACCTTACCATTCGTATGATCACCGACCTGCGTTTTGCGCTGCGACAACTCGTCAAATCGCCCGGCTTCACCATCCTGGCGGTGCTCACTCTCACCCTCGGGATTGGGCTCAACACCGCGATCTTCAGCCTGATTAACGACCTTTTCCTGCGCAGCCTGCCCTTCAAGGATGTCGGTCGGCTGGTGCAATTTCATTCCGGGGAAAAAACCGCCACGCAGCTGGAGTGGCCACTTTCCGCGCCGCGCTTCCAGCTTTATCGCGAAGGCCAGAAACTCTTCGACGGTTTCGCGGCGGACAACGGCGTCGGCGCCACCCTCACCGGGTTGGGCGAACCGGTGCAGATCGGGGCCTTCCGAGTCACGGCGAATTATTTTGACGTGCTCGGGGTGCAGCCAATTCGCGGGAGAACCTTTTTGCCTAACGAAGAGGAAGGCGCAGATGTCGCCGTCGTCTCCGAGCATTTCTGGAAAAGCCGGCTCGGGGGTGATCCGCAGGCGCTCGGACGCAGCATCACGCTCGACGGGATCGCCTATACGATCGTGGGCGTGATTCCAAACATGCCGGTGCCCTGGGTCGGGCCGAACGGGAACGAGGTCTGGGTGACGAAGCCTTTCGTCATCCCCGGTTTCTCTCATGAACGGATGATGCGGGGCACGGCCTTTCTCCGCACCGTCGGAAGATTGAAACCTGGCCTAACGATCGAGCAGGCCCGGGCCGCACTCCCCGCGCTCGAGCAAAGTTATCGCGCGGCAAATCCCGGCAAGATCGATGCCGACCTCAAGACCGATGTCGTGCCGTTGCCGGAAGAAGCAACCGGCAAATTGCGCCCGGCGTTCGCCATCCTCTTTGCCGCGGTCGCCTTCGTCTTGCTCATCGCCTGCAGCAACGTCGCGAATCTTCTCCTCGT
>JAICXG010000312.1 GCA_025980625.1 Chthoniobacterales bacterium | reverse complement strand
TCGGACATCGAATGGCCGCGGTAACGATAAGTGCGGGCTTCGACAAAAGCGGGATGCGGTTCTTTTCTGATCGAAGCGACGATTTCACTCAGCTTGTCGCGCACCTCGCGAAAATTCATTCCGTCGATGATCTCGCTCGGCATGTCGTAGCCTTCGGCGCGGTCGGCGATCTGCTGGAGCGAAGTCGAGCGTTTCACCGAGGTGCCCATCGCGAAGTAGTTGTTCTCGCAGATAAAGATAACGGGCAGCTTAAAGAGTCCGGCGAGATTGAGCGCTTCGTGAAATGCACCCTGGTTGATCGCGCCGTCGCCGAAGAAGCAAAGGGTGACGCGGTCTTCCTTCCGATATTTGGCGGCAAAGGCGATGCCGGTGGCGAGCGGGACGTGCGCCCCGACGATGGCATGACCGCCATACATGTGGTTGCTCTTGTCGAAAAAATGCATCGATCCGCCGAGCCCGCGCGAGCAGCCGGTTACTTTGCCGAAAAGTTCGGCCATACAGGCATTGGCGCTCGTCCCGCGGGCGAGAGCATGGGCGTGATCGCGATAGGCAGTGATGATGTAATCGTCGTGCCGCGTGGCCGCGACCGCGCCGGTCACGATCGCTTCTTGCCCAATATAAAGATGGCAGAAGCCACCGATTTTCTGCGCCTGATATTGCTGGCTCGCCCGTTCCTCGAAGCGCCGAATCAACAGCATCATCGCGAGCATCTCGACCTCGTCGCGTTGCTCGGTCGAAGCCATCGGCGTCAGTTGGGCAACGGGCGAGTCGCCGCCGCCGGAGCCGGCAGCTCGCGCCGGCCTAATTTGATACAGCCAACAAAGAGAGCAGTGAAGAGGAGATCGCTCACCACCGAGTTACGAAAAAACATCCAGGTGGGCGTGGCACCGTATTGCGGAAGACCGACGGTCAGTGCCTGAACAAGCCCGGCAAAATTTTTGGCGTAGCCGGGATCGCTGAGCCATGAAAACGCATTCGTCACTCCGTAGAACAAAACCGAGCCGGCGAGCGAAGCAGGCAGGATGGTCTTGAGCGAAGGCCGACGACTGATCGCGAGCCCGATGAGGCCGACGAGCGCGAAGGCAAAATAATGGCCGAGCACCATCGGGTTAAAGAGCGCGAACCCGTAGTAGGAATTGAGGATCAGGTCCGAGGCGAAAAGCGCCGTGAAGGGAACGGTGAACTTGTATTTGCCTGGACAATAAATCGCACTGCAGAGCGCGATCGCTGCGAGCGGGGCGAAATTTGCCAGCCAGACGCTGCCGCCATCATGCACGATGATGGCCGTGGCGATCCGGTAGACGACGGCGAGAAAAACCAAAAGAAGCGCTACGAACATGGGCAAAACTCAACCGTTCTGGGCGAGATGCAACGCGGTTTTCTTTCCTGCGGCAAGAGCAGGAGCAGGCTTAAGAGTTCGCCGCTTTCCCCGCCGCTTTGTTGAGGCGAGCTTTACGTCGATCGGCCACGTTGCGATGGATGATCCCGCGCTTGGCCGCCTTATCGAGAGCGGAGATGAGCGCCCGGTGATCTTCCGTTTTGCCGCTCGCTGCGCCGCGCTTGGTCAGAGTCCGGAGATGACTCATCGCGCTACGGTTGCGCAGGCTACGGCGGGAAATTTGGCGTGCGCGTTTTGCGGCAGATTTGGTGTTGGCCATGGGATCGAATTTTCGCGGGCGGTCAGGGTCGTGGACAGGCCTGCGGTTGTCAAGACTCTTCGAGCTGATGCCGCCGAGGGATGCCTGAGTAGTTCGCCGGGGCGCCCCCGCCGGTTACAATCGGGTGATGGAACTGTTCTGGTGGGGCTTCACGCTCGTGCTGATGGCGATCGGCCTTATCGGAACGGTCCTGCCCGTTTTGCCGGGAACCGCGATTATTTTTGGAGCGGCGCTTCTGCATCGGATCATGCTTGGGCCGGCAAAAGGACTTGGCTGGATAAGCCTCATTTTTCTCGCGCTGCTCGTGCTCGCATCCTACGCGATCGATTTTCTTGGCGGCTGGTTCGGCGCCCGTCGGTTTGGGGCGACCCGCTGGGGCAGGTTCGGCGCGGTCGCGGGCGCGATCATTGGCATCTTCTTCGGCCTGCCTGGGCTTTTGATTGGCCCGGTGGTCGGCGCTCTCCTCGGCGAACTGCTGGCGGGCAAGAAGATGATCGATGCCGGCCGCGCGGGCTGGGGCGCATTGTTAGGCAACCTCGGCGCGGTGCTCGGCAAATTGCTTATCGGCCTGGTGATGGTGAGTTGGTTCCTTGTCGCCACGCCTCCTCCCTTTAGATGAAGAGAGAGCCGGCCACCCGTAGCCGCCGGGAGAAAATCTTTGGACTAACGGACTAACGAAAGCGCCTAACGACGAACCGCGCCTGAATCCACCTTCGCGTAAACTCCGATGAGCGGCCGGCGCGACGGCTCGGAGGCGCGGAAGTCACTCACGAATCCACGGCTCGTTCGGATTTCAACGTGCCCGGCTCCCCGGCCTGAGCCATAGACCAGCACCGAGCCAACCGGTGCCTGATAGGGATCGCGCACCGGCAACTTCGTAAAACCATAACGCTCGACTAATTCCGCGCCGGCCTGGCGAGCGAGCGAGGTTTTGGGATAAGAATCGACCGCCCCGGCAGCGAGCAACGCCTCCTTCACATAGCGCCAGCAACGCATGTGAGAATGCGCCCGGGCCCGTTCTTCGGCGATCGTCGCGGCCCGGGATAACCGCGGGTCGAGGTGCGGGAAAGGATTCCTCAGTTTCCCGCTGTAACGGGAGATGATCTCGGTCGATTGGACTTTGCCGCGACGATCGACATAAACGAATCGGGTCTTGTCTTTCGAAAGCCCATCGGCACAGACGGTTGAGACGGCAAACAGACAGCTGAGAAAAATCGAGAAACGAAACACGCGCGGTTCTTATGAAGGCAATTTCGATACCACGCAAACAAAAATTCCTCCGGTTTCGAACTTTTTTGATCTACCGGTCAGCAGCCGGTCAAAAAATGCGGTGGTCAGCCGAAAACTAGTTTTTCTCATGCGGCGCGACATGTGAGAAGCGCCCCAGCTGCAATTGCGGTGAGCGATTCGAATACCGGCCCTACGCCG
>JAICXG010000100.1 GCA_025980625.1 Chthoniobacterales bacterium | reverse complement strand
TCATTTAAAAAGCGAAGGATTTGCGCCTCGCGCACCCGTTCCCGTTCGTGTTCCTTCTCATGCTCGATCCGATGATCGAGAGCCTGTCGCAGTTCTTCCAAGGTCTTGCCCGGCATCCATTTCGCGGCAAATGCATCATCGATCGGCGGCAGCACCCGCTCTTTGATCTCCCCCAGCGCGACATCGTATTCAGCGCCTTTCCCTGCCAGCTCCGCGATCGGAAATTCGTTAGGGAACTGAACTCTGACCTTGCGCGATTCGTTAGGCTTGAGTCCGATCAACTGCTCGGCAAAGCCCGGCAGAAAATTATCCGGCGCCAGCCGAAGCCAGAATTTTTTCCCGCCCTGCAGAGTCTTGCTCGCCTTCGGCGCCAACTCCGCGATCGGCTTGCCGTCGATTGTTCCTGTGAAATCGATCACCGCAAAATCTCCCGTCTGCAGAGTCCGCTCAGGCACATCGACGAAATCACCCGACTGCTCGCGCAGGCGTTCGATCGCAGCCTCGATCTCCCCCTCCGTCACCTTCGTATCCGGCAATTGGAGCGGAATGCCTTTGTAATCCGGCAGCTCGAACTCCGGCGCGGTCACGACTGTGGCGCGGAAACGCATCGACCGATCGTCGCCAAACTCGACGTCTTCCAGATTCGTTAGGGAAACGACCCGCAACTGCTGTTCTTCGACCGCGCGGTGATAACTTTTCGACACCAGCTTCTTCGTTAGCTCGTCCTGGATGTCCTTGCGGAACTTGGCTTCGATCACGCGCTTCGGCGCCTTCCCCGGACGATAACCGGGAATCCGGGCGTGCGCGGCGAAGCTGCTCGCGATTGCGTCCCATTCCTTCGAAACCTCGGAGGGCGGCAACTCGATCTTCAGCGTCGCCACACAATCGGGTTGCGTTTCTACTTCGACCTTCATTCGAGATCGAAGTTACCGGTGGCCCAGAGCGTTCGCAAACCTCCCGCGGATGTCCAACTGACAGATATGACCCTCGGCATGAGAGCGCTTTGGAATCAGAGAACGCGCATTCCCCGCACGTGAACCGACTCTGCCAATGACACTCCGAACCAGTAAGCGATCTCGCGATAATCTTCGCAGTCGAAGACCGTGAAGTTGGCCAGCTTACCGGCTTCGAGCGATCCGATCCGGTCGCCGCGCCCGAGGCTGTGGGCGGCATTGATCGTCGCCGCGGTCACGCCTTCGGCCGGAGTCATTTTCATCTGCGTCGCAGCCAGCGAAAGGACCATCGGGATCGACGGCGTGGGAGATGAACCCGGATTGAAATCCGTCGCGAGCACGACTGCGAGACCGGCATCGATCATCGCGCGCGCTTTTGGGTAACGGGTTTTCCCGAGCGCGTAAACGGAGCCGGGGAGCAGGACCGGCTGAACACCGGCCGAGCGCATCGCCGCAATTCCGTCCTCCTCCGTTTGCTCAAGATGATCGGCCGTTACAGCCCCGAGTTCGGCCGCGAGCGCCGCGCCGCCCGAATTCGTGAGCTGATCGGCGTGCATCCGCAGCTTCAATCCCGCCGCCTTCGCAGCCCCGAGAATCCGTCGCGCCGCCGCGCCATCAAAATAACCGCGCTCACAAAAGATATCGCAGTATTCGGCCAGTTGTTGCCTAACGACCCGCGGAATCATTTCCTCGACCACGAACGAGACATAATCTTCCCGGCGGCCTTCAAACTCTTCTGCTATGGCATGCGCGCCGAGGAAGGTCGGGACCAACTCGAGCGCGGTCGTCTCATTCAGGCGGCGAATCACGCGCAGCATTTTCAGTTCATCGTTAGTCGTTAGGCCGTAGCCTGACTTCGCCTCCATCGTCGTCGTCCCACAACGCAGAATTTGCCCGACCCGATGCCGCGCCTGCTCGAGCAATTCATCCTCGCTCGCCGCCCGAGTCAGACGAACGGTTGAGCGGATTCCGCCGCCGGCCGCGGCGATCTCCTCGTAGCTCGCTCCCCGCGCTCGCATTTCGAATTCCGCCACCCGATTCCCACCAAAAACCGGATGCGCATGGGCATCGACAAAGCCTGGCAGCACAACCCGTCCTCGCGCCTCGACGACCTCGCAGTCGTTAGGCAATTGGTGCGCGATCTCGTTGGCCCTCCCGACGGCGACAATCGTACCGCTCTGAACAAACATCCCGCCGTCTTCGATTATCGCGAGTTCGCTCAGCTCTGGCCCGACCCGCGGACGCGGCGTTCCGGCAAGCGTCACGAGTTGGGCGGCATGAAGAACAGCCAGTGAGCTCAAGTCCCCAATCTGCGGTCATCCCGAGCGAAGTCGAGGGATCCCGCAAAAAGTCACGAGAAGCATGGCCTCACATTCCTCCCCGCATCTGATGCGTCGTGGTCTTTTAGGTCTTGCAACGGGATCCCTCGACTCCGCTGCGCTACGCTCGGGATGACGGCTAGCCTTGGAGCTTTCGTTCCACCCAATCGCGCGCGGCCTTGTAGCGCGCTTCGGATTCCGCGCTTAACCGGCTCATTCGGCCCCGCAAAGCGGCTTTGACGTTTTCGTCCTTCAAGCCCGACAAGTTGATCCGCACATTCATTCCCGCGCCTTCGATGCAGGTCCTCGTCGCCAGCAACCCGACACCGACATCGGAGATTGACGCCGGATTTCCTTTCTCCGCCATCTCCTTTAGCAGGTCGTACGACCGGCTCGCCGTCTCCATCACTTTGAGCGGAATCTCGGCGGCGTACTCGTTGGCTCCCTGGATCGCTTTCATCCGCGCAGCCTTTTCCTCCGGTGAATCCTTCGGCAAGCCAAAAGCCGCCATCACTTTGTTGAAGGCAGCCGTGTCTTCGTCGACGAGGCAGAGCAATTCATCCTTGAGTTGCTGCGCTTTCACCGCCCACTCGCTGAAGAATGGCAGCTTCTCCTCCCACCCGCGTTTGCCGGCCGAGAGGTTCGCGACCATCCCGCCTAACGACGCGCCAAGCGCACCCATCAGGGCTGCGACCGACCCGCCGCCCGGCGCTGGAGAATCGCTCAAGGTCTCGTTGCAAAACTGGCGCAGATTCAGCCTAACGAGCGACTTTCCTGCCGTCTTTTCGATCCGGTATTCGATCACCTTTTCCTTCGGATCGCACGGCTTCAACTCGCTCAAGCCCATCGAGCGAATCGCCAGATCGATCAGCTCTTCCTCCGCCGCGCCTTCCGACCATTGTTGTTTGCGCAAAAAATAACGACCGGCATCGATCAAACACTTCTTTGGCAACATCCCGACCACTTCCGAGCCGGTGACGCGCAGCCCGCGCTGCTCGGCCGATTTGCAGCAGCCATCGAAGGCGGCATGCAGCGGCGTCTCACTTATGTTCGTTAGGTTCATCGAGACCTGGGCGATGCCGTATTCCTCGACATACCAGCCGATGCCCTTGACGTGCTTGAGCATCCCCGGGATCCGCACCGGCTCGCCTTTTTCGTCCAGCACTTTCTTTCCTCCGGGCGTGCCGTCTTCGGTCTTGATTCGCCCTTGTTCGCGTACATCGAACGCGACCGAGTTGGCGCGCCGGACGGACTTGGTGTTGAGATTAACGTTGTAGGCGACAAGAAAATCGCGCGCCCCAATCACCGTCGCGCCGGACCGCTCGTTGAACACCGCCGGACCGAAATCCGGTTTCCACTGCGGCTGCTTGATTTTTTCGAAAAAGCCTTCGTACTCACCGGCGCGAATGATGGAGAGGTTCGCGCGCGCCGGGCTGCTCGCCGCCCTCTCGTAGAGATAGACCGGGATCTTGAGCTCCTCGGCGACGCGTTTGCCTAACGACCGCGCGCACTCGATCGCTTCCTCCCAGCTGACATCGCTCACCGGAATAAATGGACAAACATCGGTCGCGCCCATCCGGGGATGCGCTCCCTTGTGCTTGCGCATGTCGATCAGCTCGGCCGCCTTCTTGATTCCGCGAAAGGCGCCTTCCACCACCGCCTCGGGCGCGCCGACAAAGGTCACGACGGTGCGGTTGGTACTCGCGCCGGGATCAACGTCGAGAAGTGAAACTCCTTCCGCGCTCTCAATCGCGTCCGTGATCTGCCGGATCACGCCGAGATCGCGCCCTTCGGAAAAGTTGGGAACGCATTCGATCAGTTGTTTCATCGCCGCTCCAAGCCTCGTTAGTCGCGTGCCTTTGGCGGCATTGGAATCTTAATCTTGTGCTCGCGAGCAAAGTTGATGGCGCGCGAATAACCGGCGTCGGCATGGCGGATGATGCCCATGCCCGGATCGCTCGTCAGGACGCGCTCAAGACGGCGTTTGGCGTCATCTGTCCCGTCGGCCACCACGACCATGCCGGCGTGTTGCGAGTAGCCAATCCCGACGCCGCCTCCGTTATGAATCGAAACCCACGAAGCGCCGGCGGCGGTGTTGACAAGCGCGTTGAGCAACGGCCAGTCGGCAATCGCATCGCTGCCGTCGATCATGCCTTCAGTTTCGCGGAATGGCGAAGCGACTGAGCCGGTGTCGAGGTGGTCGCGGCCGATCACGATTGGTGCAGAAATCTCGCCCCGCCTAACGAGTTCGTTCATCGCCACTCCGAACTCGGCCCGTTCACCGTAGCCGAGCCAGCAGATGCGCGCCGGCAGACCCTGGAAATGGATTCGCTCCTGCGCCAGCTTCATCCAGCGGGAGAGGATCTCGTTCTTCGGGAAAAGATCGAGCGCGAGCCGGTCGGTGCGGGCGATGTCGTTCGGATCACCGCTCAGCGCGACCCAGCGGAAGGGACCTTTTCCTTCGCAGAAGAGCGGCCGAATGTATTCCGGAACGAAACCGGGAATATCGAATGCGTTCTCGCAGCCGGCTTTCTTCGCCTGCGTGCGAATGTTGTTGCCGTAGTCGAATGTCACCGCGCCTTTTTTCTGCAACGCGAGCATGGCTTCAACGTGCTGCGCCATCGCGGCCATCGACCGCTTGATGTATTCGTCCGGGTTCTGAGCGCGCAACTGGAGCGCTTCTTCGAGCGACATCTCGTTAGGCACATAGCCGTTGAGGGCGTCGTGCGCGCTCGTTTGGTCGGTCAAAACATCGGGCACAATCCCGCGCCGCGCCATTTCAGGCAGAACGTCGGCGCAATTCCCAACCAGGCCGACCGAAATCGCGTTTTTGGTTTCGAGAAGCTTGAGCGCTTCATCGAGCGACCAGGCGATTTTATCGCAATAGCCGCTCGTTAGGCGCTTCTCGATCCGCGCCGGATCGACTTCGATCCCGAGACAGCGCGCGCCGTTCATGGTCGCGGCGAGCGGTTGCGCGCCCCCCATTCCGCCCAGCCCGCCGGTCACGAGCAACTTGCCTTCGAGCGAGCCGCCGAAATGTTTTACTCCGGCGGCGGCGAAAGTCTCAAAAGTGCCCTGCACAATTCCCTGGCTCGCGATGTAGATCCAGGAGCCGGCCGTCATTTGGCCATACATCGTTAGGCCAAGTTTTTCCAGCCGGTTGAATTCCGCGTAATTCGACCAATGGCCGACCAGATTCGAGTTCGCAATCAGCACGCGCGGCGCTTCGTCGTGCGTGCGAAAAACGCCAACTGGTTTGCCCGACTGCACGAGTAGCGTCTCGTCGTTCTCCAAGTCACGCAGCGACCTGACGATCGCGTCAAATGCTTCCCAGCTGCGCGCGGCCCGCCCAGTCCCGCCATAGACGATAAGGTTTTCCGGTTTCTCGGCGACCTCGGGATCGAGGTTGTTCATCAGCATGCGCATGGCGGCTTCCTGCTGCCAGCCTTTGCAGCTCATCTCCTGGCCGCGCGGGGCGCGAATGACTTTCCTGCTCATGACTGTTCCTCCTCGCACTCGAATTTTCCGACACGAATCGCTTCTGCAACTCGTTCGATGTCCGGCGCGAGGACGCGGTCCTCCTCCAGCCGCGGCGCGATCGCGCGCAACTGCGCGAAAGCCCGCTCCACTCCGGCACCTGCGCGGAGCGGCCGCCGAAATTCCAGACCCTCGGCGGCGGCGAGCAGCTCGATAGCCAGCAGGTGCTCGGCATTTTCGACAATGCTGCGCAACTTCAGCGCGGCGGTCATGCCCATCGAGACGTGATCTTCCTTCCCCGCTGAGGTAGGCAAATTGTCGATGCTCGCCGGATGCGCCAGCACCTTGGCTTCGTTGAGCAAGGCGACCGCGACGACATGCGGAATCATGAAGCCGGACTGCATCCCGGGATGCTGGGCAAGAAAGGCGGGCAGGCCTTCGTTCATGTCTGGATTCGTTAGGCGATCGATCCGGCGTTCGCTGATGCTCATGAGATCGGTAAGCGCGATCGCCGCGTAGTCGAGCGCGAGAGCGAGCGGCGCGCCGTGAAAGTTGCCGCCGGAAAGAACGTCGCCGTTGTCGACGAAGACGAGTGGGTTATCGGTCGCCGAACCGGATTCAATCGCGAGCACTTCCTCGCAGTGCGCGAGCGCACCGCGGACCGCGCCGTGCACCTGCGGGATGCAACGCAAACTGTAGGCGTCCTGCACCCGCGAATCGCCCTCGAGGTGCGACGCCCGAATCTCGCTGTCGCGCAAAAGTTCACGCAAATGCCGCGCCACCGTGATCTGTCCGGGATGCGGCCGCGCATTGTGGATGCGTTCGTCAAACGCGACCGGGGTACCCTTGAGCGCCTCAAGCGTCATCGCCCCCGCGACATCGGCGACTTGCGCGAGCCGCTGCGCGCGCCAGAGCGCGAGCCCGCCGACGGCGTGCATCGCTTGAGTGCCGTTGAGCAACGCCAGACCTTCCTTGGCCTGGAGGTCGGTCGATTGGAGACCGGCGAGCTTCAGCGCGTCGGCCGCCGCCATTCGTTTGCCCTCGAAAAAGGCGTCGCCCTCCCCGAGAAGTGCCAACGCCAGATGTGCCAGCGGTGCGAGGTCGCCGCTCGCTCCGACCGAGCCTTTCTCTGGAATCACTGGCGCAACACGGCGATTTAGCATCTCGACGAGCAGCCGGATGACTGCGACGCGGATCCCGCTGAACCCGAGGGTCAGAACATTCGCCCGGAGCAGCATCATGGCGCGGACTTCCGGCTCGGACAGCGGCCGGCCGACGCCGCAGGCATGGCTGCGCACGAGATTGACCTGAAGCTGCTCGAGTTTGTCCGGCGGAATGTGCACGTCGGAGAGCTTGCCGAATCCCGTGCTGACGCCGTAGATGACTTCACGCTGGGCCACGATTTGCTCGACCACGCGCCGCGATGCACTGACGGCAGCGCGAGCTTCCGCGGCGATTTCAACCGACTCATGCTCAAGGGCGACCCGCGCAATTTGCGCGAGTGACAAAGGGTGTCCGTTGAGCCGAAGCATGAGAGCGCAACACTACGAAATGCGCCCGATAATTCCACCCCGCGCTGCCTTGGCGGAACCGCCGGAAAAGAAAAAGGCCAAGCCGCAGCAAGCGGCCTGGCCTCTTGGGTTAAAGTTTCCGGTCGGAGGCGAACCGCCGGTGGCTCGTTTACTTGGAGTATCCGGTGGTCGCGCTCGATTGCGTCGCCATCGACTCCTTTTTCTGTGCGCAAGCACCCAGGCTCAGGGCGCCGGCGGCCACGGCTATGATCATGATCAATTTAACAAATTTCACCATTAAACTCGCCTCCTTCCGTTGCAGGTTGCTGCCGACTGTTTAGGCGGGGAACCCAGTGCGCGCAACGAATTTCTCGGGCTTTTTTTGTAGGTCGTTTCTCTAGGTCTCGATACGAACCTCCGCGCCGACCGGTATGCGGTCGAAGAGGTCGGCCACGTCTACGTTCCGCATCCGCACACAGCCGTGGCTCGCTGGCTGGCCAATCTCCTCCTCGTGCTTGGTGCCGTGGATATAAATGAAACGAGCGCGGGTGTTGGCGTTGTGCTCCTCGAGACCGTCGAGCCAGAGGATCCGGGTCGTGATCAAGTCCTCGGTCTGCGGCAACGGATCAACGGGCGCGAGCGGCACTCGTCCTCGGAAGATCGTCCCGAGCGGCATGTCGGCGCCGATCTTCTCCGCGATCCGGAAGCGGCCAAGCGGCGTCTTAAAGCTTCCCTCTTCCGAACCAAGACCGAATCGCGAGGTCGAGACAGGGTAGCTGGCCACGACTTCGTCGCCTGATAGGAGATCGAGGCGCTGGTCGCGAATTGAAATGCGCACCATTGGTTCGCTCGTTTGCATCTCAAAATGCGAGCGATAAGCTGCGCTCGCGATGGCGCAAGAATATCACGTTGCGATCATCGGCGCGACCGGGGCGGTCGGGCTGGAATTACTGCGCGTCCTGGAGCGGCGCGATTTTCCCGTAAAGGATCTGCGCTTGCTGGCCTCGGTGCGATCCGCTGGGAAAAAGTTGCAGTTCCGCGGCTGCCAGTTCGCGGTCGAGCCGCTCACCGAACATTCCTTCGCGGGAATTGACCTCGCTTTTTTCAGTGCCGGGGCGCAGATGGCGAGAGAGTTTGCGCCGATTGCCCGCGCGCGCGGCGCGAAGGTGATTGACAACTCTTCGGCCTTCCGAAGTGACGCGGATGTTCCGCTGATCATTCCCGAGATCAACCCACAGGACGTCCGCGAGCATCGCGGCCTCATTGCCAATCCGAATTGCACGACCGCGGTAGCGCTGATGGCACTCTATCCTCTGCATCGCGCGTTCGGCTTGCGGCGGGTCTTTGGCGCAAGTTACCAGGCGGTCTCGGGCACGGGAACGCGCGCGATCGAGGAGTTGCGGCGACAAGTCACGGCCGCCGTGAAGGGCGAGGAAGCGCGCCCCGAGGTCTACCCACACCCCATCGCGTTCAACGTCTTGCCTCACGTTGATTCTTTTGGCGAGAACGGCTACACGCGAGAGGAAATGAAATTTCAAAACGAGGGGCGAAAGATCATGCACCTGCCGGAATTCCGCGCCTCGATCACCTGCGTGCGCGTGCCGGTCTATCGTGCGCACTCGGTTGCGTTGAGCGCCGAATTCACGCACCCCGTCTCCCTCGATGCCGCGCGCGATGTGCTCGCTGAGGCGCCCGGCCTCGACTTGGTTGACGATCCGGCGAATAACCGCTATCCGACCCCGCTGGCGGCCGCGGGAAAGGATCATTGTCAGGTGGGACGGCTGCGGCTCGATTGCGCGCTGGAAAACGGGCTCAGCCTCTGGGTCACAGGCGACCAATTGCTCAAAGGCGCTGCGCTCAACGCCGTTCAGATTGCGGAATTGCTTTAGGGCCAAAAGCGAACGACCCCGGGATTTCTCCCGGGGCCGTGCGTCGTTGGAACCTTCTCCTCGTCAGGGGTTCGGCTGCTCCTCGTCGGGCTTTTTCTTCTTCTTCTTGTTCTCTTCACCACTCTTGCGTTGCGGCCCGGCCTGTTCGGAAGGTCGCTTCTCCTGCGGCTGCGCCCGCTGTTGTCGTTCGGCGCGCTCGCGCGGTTGCTCCTGGGCTTGTCGTGCCCGCTGACGCTGCGGTTGTTCGGCGCGAGGCTGCGTTTGTTCAGGCTGTTGACGTCTGGTCGCTTCGCTTTGCCGCTGTTCCTGGGCGCGCTGTTGTCGGGCTTCTTGGGTCCGATTTCTTTGCGCGTTTTCGGGCTGTGGTTTCTGTTGCTCGGGCCGACGCTGCTGAGCCTGCTCCGGCTCGGCACGGTGACGATTAGCTTGCTCCCGTTGTTGCGCTGCTGGCTTTTCTTCCCGCTGATTTTGTGCTTGCTGCGGTCGCTCTGCTCGACGCGCCTCCTGCGCTTGTTGTTGTTCGTCTCGCTGCGCACGCCGCTCTTCGCTTGGCTGCTCT
>JAICXG010000055.1 GCA_025980625.1 Chthoniobacterales bacterium | reverse complement strand
GATGATGCTGTCGCGACCAAAGAGCGCGACGAACCAGGGAACACCCGCCGCGAAATAATTGATATTACGCAGGCGGCTTCGCAGCACGCCCAGATCGCGCAACGATCGACCCATCACCCGATCGAGAGTCAGGCTGTCGGTATCAAAGTGGGTTTTGCCTTCCAGCCAGGGTGATTCGTCGATCTCTGAAATCGTGCCGCGTGGTTGTGGCGGCGCTCGGTGCAAACCGTCGCTCTTCTTTTTCTTCTCCGGAGATTCTGAGACAAGGAGTGAAATTGAAAGCTGTTGGCAACCTCGCGGCGGCAGCGCAACTTCGAAACGCGCGCCACCTTCCTGCTTCTCGTCCGGCGCTGGTGAGAAGTGAATCGTGACTTCGCGGTTAATCTGGTCCGCCCCTTCGTACAAGAGATGGAGCGTGCCGGTTTTCCATTCCGGCGGGTGAAGCTTGCCGCGTTTCGCTTCAAACAAGCCGCGAATCGCAAACACATCCTCGAATCCTGATTGGAACCGGAGCTCGAACGGCAGCGCGATCGGTTCCGGCGCAAGGCTCTGTAGCCTGAAAGTGTCGAAGAGCGCGAGACGCTCGCTCGAGATGACCCGCGACCAGCGGATTTCGACCAGATGTTTGGGCAGCACTTTGCCATCGGAATGGATTTCCGGGTTGGAAAGACCGAGCACGGCTTTGTAGCCAAGTTCGGCATTGCGCACGAGCGCCTCGGGCCTGCGTCCCGCCACCCGCAACTCGTAACCATTGAGGAACCGGCAGTCGTGATAATAGAGCCCGAAGCCGTGGCCGTCGCTCAGCGGCACGCTTCCGTCGGGTTCACTGAGGAAAAAGAGATCGCCATGCTTGATCACTACCGCATGGGTGATGCTTCCCCTGATCGCCGTGCTTCCCGGCACTAACTCATGGCCGTCCTGGTGATCGGCCGGCTGCGATCTCGGGCTGGCCGGCTTCTTTTTTGACTTCGACATTGCTCCCAAATTTTTCTCTCGCGCCAGCCAAAAGCTCCCATCGCGGTGCCGGCCTCAGGCTCCTTCGATCGATTGACGAGAAACGCTGCGCTAGACTTTCGTAGCCCGAGCCGGCAATGGCTGTTTCGTCTTTGCGCCTGGCCTGCTGTCCCCGCGAGGGAACCGGGACGAACGCGGCGCACCAGAAAGTGCCCTCATTGACACAAAATTGAGTGCCCTTAGCTTTTTCTCCTTAAATCAAATGCTAACTCTTGCCGAAGGCATAAAGGACGGGAAAGAGTTCGTCTCCCACGCGCCTGGCTTCTTCCGCGATGTCGCGCCGGAACTCTGGAACGATTGGAAATGGCAGCTGAAGAATCGGATCACTTCGCTGGGCCAACTCGAGGAGCATCTCGCGCTCTCTGAAGAAGAGCGCGCCGGAGTTTTGCTCTCGGGAGACAAGCTCGCACTCGCCATCACCCCGCATTTTTTCAACCTGATCGAGGCGGATAACCCCAATTGTCCGATCCGGCGCCAGGTGATACCGCGGATCGAGGAGACCTGGGGTTCGCCCTACGATATGGCTGACCCGTGCGGGGAAGACTCACATATGCCGGTGCCAGGGCTGGTGCATCGTTATCCCGATCGCGTGTTGTTTTTGGTGACCGATCGCTGTGCGAGCTACTGCCGATATTGCACCCGCAGCCGTGTCGTGAGCGGGGTGGGCGAACAGGAACTGCACACCGAGTTTGAAGCCGCGTTCAAGTATCTCGAAGAACACACCGAAGTGCGCGATGTCCTGCTTTCCGGGGGCGACGCCCTGCTCTTTAGCGATGGAAAGCTGGAGAAAATGCTCGCGCGTTTGCGCGCGATCCCGCACATCGAGTTTCTCCGCATCGGCACGCGCGTCCCGATTTTTCTTCCGCAGCGGATTACGCCGGAGTTGTGCGCGATGCTGCAAAAGTATCATCCGCTCTGGATGAGCATTCACGTCAATCATCCGCGCGAACTGACGAGCGAAGTGCGGATCGCGCTCGAGCGGCTCGCGAATCACGGGATTCCGTTAGGCAACCAGAGCGTTCTCCTCGCCGGTGTAAATGACGACCTTGAGACGATGAAGGTGCTCGTGCACAAACTCCTCATGTGCCGGGTGCGTCCTTATTACCTTTATCAGTGTGACCTGATCAACGGCTCTTCCCACCTGCGGGCTTCCGTCGCGAAAGGGATCGAGATCATCGAAGGGCTGCGCGGTCACACCAGCGGCTATGCCGTGCCGCAATTTGTGATCGACGCCCCCGGCGGCGGCGGCAAGGTGCCGATCAACCCCGGCTACGTCCTTTACCACGACCACGAGAAGATCGTGTTCCGCAATTACGAAGGAAAAATCTTCGAGTATCCAGAGACCGGGAGCGACGTCAGCGTGCAGTTCGCGCCCCAGCGCGAATATCACGACGAATATTTGTATTCATAGCTGCGCCGAGGCGCAGCGTGCCGGGCCGCAACTTTCGGCAGCCGTGGCATGCCTTTCGCTTCCCTAACAGGGGTAGGGCATCTCCGCGGAATCCGTTCCGACCCTCAAATACCGGCCGCGACATGGCGGCTGGGACCAGGAACGTGTTATGAAGCGGTCAGCCCTATCAAAGATTTTCTGCCCTCGGCGCGGTCGTCTACAGGGGGCGGCGCTACTCGCCTTTTGCTGCGCCGGATCGCTCTACGCCACCACCCTTAAACCGCAGCCGAGCGGCATTTACGACCTTCTTAACGATCCCGCCCATACCGGCGCTGTCGACTTGAGCCTCAATCCGGTAATTGACAACCCAAACGTCGATGGCTACCGCCTGCGCATCAGCTGGGCGGCGATTCAGCCGGACAACGGTGACGTCTACGATTGGGAAAACATTGATGCCGCCATCGCGGTTGCCGCCGCGCATGGAAAAAAATTGTGCATCAGCATCGCGGCCGGGCTGTGGAGCCCGGATTGGATCTACACCACTGATCCGGTGGTTTATAAGTATGTCATGCAGGAGATCGATCCAGATACGGGGCTTTCGATCGGTAATCAGCCGCTGCCCTGGGATACCGCTTACCTTGCGAAGTGGAACAAGTTTGTTGCCGCCTTTGGTGCGAGGTACGACTCTAATCCTGCCCTTTCCTATGTCGTGCTCGGCGGCTTCATGGAGCAATTCAATCTCTATCTCGCCGGCACCGACGAAGACGCCAACGCGATGACTGACCTGGCCGAGAACCCACCGCCGGGCTATCCGGGTTTGGTTACTTCCTACCCGGATTTCAGCTCCGCCTACACACCGGTTGCCGAAAGCATCATCACCACGTATGCAAGCAGCTTTCCCACCACCTCACTGCTCCTCACCCTCACACCGGTGATTCCAGGACCAATCGGCCAGAGCCTTCAAAATAGCATCTCGAACTGGGCGAAGGCCACCTTCCCGGACCATCTCGGGACAATGGTCTCGGCCCTGTATGCGGTCCCACCGCCGCACGCCCCGCCGCCGGCACTGGTCACTTTCCCGAAAGGCTTTCAACTGGTCTGCCGCGCAATCGATGATCCCGCACGTCTCTATCAAGATCCAGATCCGGTGCCGTTACCCGAGACGCCGATCCCGCTCCAGGATGCGCTCGAGCATGGCGTCTCGCTCGCAGCCAAGTATATCGAAGTCTATGAAGGTGACTTAACAGACGCTTCCTCGCAGAGTGTTCTCGCAGCCGAGCGCGCGAAATTACAATTCAACGCAGGCGCACCGGCGGCACCGACGGGTCTGCACATCCTCCCCTTGTAGATTCGGCAGCACTCGGCTGCGGTTCACGGACGGCGGCGGCCTGCCCCGCGCGCGGCGGATAAATTGCGCGGGACCTGTTCTGCGGCAAAGGTCATGTATGCCCGAGGAAGCCGTCGTTCCCGATCCACTTTGGTACAAGGACGCTGTCATTTACGAGCTCCATGTTAAGACCTTTCACGACAGCGATGGGGACGGGATCGGCGATTTTCGCGGCCTGATCGAAAAGCTCAATTACCTCCAGGAACTCGGCGTCACCGCGGTCTGGTTGCTGCCGTTCTATCCATCGCCACTACGCGATGACGGGTACGACATCGCTGATTATTTCGATGTGAACCCGGCCTACGGCACCCTCGCCGATTTCCAGGCATTTCTCGCTGCCGCGCATGAACGCGGCCTGCGCGTCATTACCGAGTTGGTTATCAACCACACCTCGGATCAGAATCCCTGGTTCCAAAAATCGCGTCGGGCGCCGCCCGGCTCGGCCGAGCGCGAGATGTATGTCTGGAACGAAACGCCGGAAAGATACACGGATGCGCGGATCATCTTCAAGGATTTCGAGACCTCAAACTGGGCGTGGGATCCGGTCGCGAAGGCGTATTACTGGCACCGCTTCTATTCGCATCAGCCCGATCTGAATTTCGACAACCCAGCCGTGCATGAGATCGTGCAACGGATTCTCGACTTTTGGTTAGTCATGGGCGTCGACGGTCTGCGCCTCGATGCGATTCCCTACCTCTACGAGCGCGAAGGAACCAACTGCGAGAACCTTCCCGAAACGCACCAATATCTGAAAAAATTGCGCGCCCACATGGACGCGAAATTCCCCGGTCGCATGCTCCTCGCCGAAGCCAACCAGTGGCCCGAGGATGCGGTCGCCTACTTCGGCGAGGGCGACGAGTCGCACATGAATTTCCATTTCCCGCTCATGCCGCGGATGTTCATGGCACTCCAGATGGAGGATCGTTTTCCCATCATCGACATCCTCGAACAGACTCCGCCGATCCCCGATTCCTGCCAATGGGCGATGTTCCTCCGCAACCACGACGAGCTGACTCTCGAAATGGTGACCGACGAGGAGCGCGACTACATGTGGCGCGTCTACGCGACCGACCCGACCGCGCGCATCAATCTCGGTATTCGCCGCCGGCTCGCCCCGCTTCTCGCGAATAACCGGCGCAAGATCGAGCTGCTTAACATCATACTTTTTTCCATGTTCGGAACGCCGGTCCTCTATTACGGCGACGAGATTGGAATGGGCGATAATTTTTACCTCGGCGATCGCAACGGCTGCCGCACCCCGATGCAATGGAGCAGCGATCGCAACGCCGGTTTTTCAAACGCCAACCCGCAGCAGCTTTACCTCCCGATCACGATTGATCCCGAGTATCACTACGAAGCGATCAACGTCGAAAATCAGCAGAAGAATCTCTCGTCCCTGCTCTGGTGGATGCGGCGCGTGATTGGGATGCGGAAAAACTATCGCGCCTTCTCCCGCGGCTCGATCGAGTTCCTCCACCCCGATAACGCAAAGGTCCTCGCTTTTCTTCGGCGCTTCGAAAACGAAACCATCCTCGTCGTCGTCAACTTGTCTCGTTTTTCGCAGCCGCTGGAGATCGATCTGTCGCGTTTCGCCGGGAGCGCGCCGATGGAAATTTTCAGCCGCAACGTTTTCCCCACCATCCGCAAAACGCCCTACCTGCTCACGATCGGGCCGCACGGGCACTACTGGTTTGCGATCGAGTCACACAAGGAGAAGCGAGCGTCGAAAAAACGGATCGTGCCGAGCGTCGACGCCGAGGCAAATCTGAATGCGCTGCTGATCGACGGGCAGCGAACCGCGCTCGAGCGGGAGATTCTGCCCGGATATCTCCAGACCTGCCGCTGGTTTGGCGCCAAGGCGAAGAAAATCCGGCAGATCCAGATTACAGAACAGATCCCTTTGCCTAACGAATCCGCCCAGATGTGGCTCGTGCAGGTCGATTATAGCGAGGGCGGGCCCGAGATCTATTCGTTGCCGGTGCAGCTCACGAATGGCGCCGCTGCCGAGAAGCTCGCGCGCACTGCGCCGGAGGCCGTGATGGCGCGACTCGGCCCATCACGCGCCCTGCTTCACGACGCGATTTGGGATGCGAAGTTTCGGGAGAATCTTTTTCAGCTAATGGCCAAAGGCGCGAACCTGAAGGGCCGCAGCGGCTCGCTCCTCGGGGTCGGCAGCAGTCTCCTGGCACAGCAACCTAACGAACAGGCGCCCCCGTCGCAGGTCGTCAAGGCGGAGCAAAGCAACTCCTCGATGCTTTTCGACAATCGTTTCTTCCTCAAACTTTACCGCAAACTCGAAGACGGCATGAACCCCGAGGTGGAAGTGACGCGCTTCCTCACGGAGAGGGCGCAATTCGCGCATGTCCCGGCGTTCGTCGGCGCGATCGAATACCGGCGACCGCGGAGCGAACCGACCGTCGTCGCGCTTCTCCAGGCGGCCGCGCCTAACGAAAGCGACGCCTGGGCGCTGACACTCGATGCGGTCGGCCGCTATTTCGAGCGCGTGCTCGCGCGCAAGGCCGATCTGCAAAGCGAAATGATCGCTCCCGGGCCGCTTTTCGACCAGCTGGTCGGTGGCGTTTATCCGGAGAAAGCGAAACTCATCGCACAACGCACCGCGGAGATGCATCTCGCGCTCGCCTCCGACACTACGGACAAGAATTTCGCGCCTGAACCGTTCAACGCGATGGCGCAGCGTTCCGTCTATCAGAACATGCGCGCCTCCGTGCGCCGCATCTTCGCTCTCCTGCAAAAAAAGCTGCCGCATCTTCCTGAAGCGTTCCGCGACGAAGCCGCGCAAGTGCTGGCGGCGGAGCAGCAAATTCTCGATGCGGAACACCAGACCCTCGAACGCCACGCCAGCGCCGCGAAGATTCGGATCCACGGGGATTATCACCTCGGCCAGTTGCTTTATACGGGAAAGGACTTCGTGATTCTCGATTTCGAAGGCGAACCGGCCCGGCCCTTGAGCGAGCGCAAACTCAAGCGCTCCGCCTTGCGTGATGTCGCCGGGATGATGCGCTCCTTCCAATACGCCGCCTACAGCGCGCTCTGGCAACCGGCGATGCGAAGCGAAGATGTGCCTTTCCTCGAGCGCTGGGCCGACATCTGGTATCGCCAGATGAGCGCTGTTTTTCTCGAGAGCTATCTTACGACCGCCGCGGGCGCGGTTTTTCTTCCCCAAAAACAGGGCGACCTCGCGCCACTCCTCCAGGCTTATCTGATCGACAAGGCGGTTTACGAAGTCGGCTACGAACTCAATCACCGGCCCGATTGGATCGTGATCCCGGTGCGCGGGGTCAAACACATCCTGCACCTGGCCTAACGAACGCGGAATAACCGATCAGCAATCCATCTCATATCCGCGATGAAAGTTCTTTTCTTTGCGCTGCCGCTTCTTTGCCTAACGATGAGTCCCTGCGCGGCTGAGACTCAGTTCCAGAGCGGCCGGAGCCAGATCGCACTGATCGAGCTTTACACTTCCGAAGGTTGCAGCAGTTGCCCGCCGGCCGAGGCGTGGCTGAGCCGGTTGAAAAATAATCCCGGTTTGTGGAAACAGTTCGTTCCGGTCGCATTTCACGTCGATTACTGGGACCGGCTGGGTTGGCGCGACCGCTTTTCTTCGAGGGAATGGACAGCGCGGCAGAGCCGCTACGCCGCCCTCTGGGGAAACGAGTCCGTTTACACGCCCGCCGTCGTCATCAACGGCCGGGAGCAACGCGGCTGGTCGAGCAGTGATCTGCAGCCGCCTAACGAAAAAGCAGCGGGAGTTCTCACCCTAACGAGCGCCGATGGGAAGAATTTCTCGGTTGAGTTTCAGCCCGAAAACGGCGGCAGCGCAGACTGGGATGCCCACCTCGCGTTGCTTGGCGCGGATATTTCCAGCAACGTCCGAGCGGGAGAAAACAGCGGGCGCAACCTGCAACACGATTTCGTCGTTCTCGACCTTCAGCAGGCCGCAATGAAATCGGGCGGCGCCGCTCTCCGGGCCCAGCTAACGAGCAGTTCGGCAACCGAGCCGCGCTCGCGCAAAGCGGTGGCGGCTTGGGTGACGCGGCGGGGAGAACTCGCTCCAGTCCAGGCAACCGGCGGCTGGTTGCCGAAGCAATAATTTTCTCGACTTCGTCGGTCTGCCGATCGTAAACCGAAGGCGCGATGAAGGTGCCCTGCCTCCCCGTTCTGCTCGCGCTCATCTGTATGAGCAGCGCGCTCTCTCAGGCCTCGCCGGACGAAATTCATTCCCGGATCAAGCGCCAGCCGGTCGCCTCGACAAATGTGGCGAGCGTCGGTTACAGCCGGCCATTGCACGCGCTTGAGATCGAGTTCACCCGCGGCGCGATTTATCGCTTCCTCGAGGTGCAGCCGCGTGTCTATCGCGACCTGATGGCGTCGCAATCGAAAGGACATTTCATCGCCCAGAATATTCGCGGGAAATACCGCTTCGTCCGGGTCCGGCCGAGCCGCGCCCAGGTTGTGCACGGACGCGCTCGCCTTACGACTAACGAACAATCGGTCGCGGCCGCTTCGCCAGAGCCATAAGCGCGCCGCGCGCGAGCACTGCGCCGAGGACGAGCGTTCCGCCAAAAATGGCCCACGGGCCGGGGCGTTCACCGAGCGCCAGCATCACCCAAAGAGGATTGAGCACTGGCTCGAGCAGCGGAATCAGGGTCGCCTCCAGCGCGGTGACGTACTTGATTGCGGTGCCGTAAAAAACGTAGGGCAAACCGAGTTGCACCGCCCCAAGCAAAATCAGTCGCCACCAACTGCCCGCGCCTAACGAATGCTGGAACATGAAGGGAATGCCGGCAAGAGTGACAATCACGTTCCCGAGAATGATGCTCGCGACCGGTGAGCCAGCCTTTTCTTTGCGCAGGAAAAGTGCAACCGACGCAAACGCAACCCCGCTCGCCAGAGCGACGATGTTGCCCCAGAATCCAGAGATCGTCAGGCGATCGAAAAAGAAAAGTGCGATGCCGCAAAGCGCGACCCCGATCACCAGCCAATCGATCGGCAGGGCGCGTTCGCCAAGATACCAGCGGCCGATCAGCGCGACGTAAATCGGCGCAGTGTATTGGAGGAAAATCGCGTTTGCGGCTGTGGTCATGCGGGTCGCGAAAACGAAAAGCGCGACGGTGAGGGCATAGCCGATCGCCCCGCCGATCTGTGCCGGCGAGAAGGTGAAGCGCGGGCGCCCAATGCAAAGCAGCATCACGGGAATGGCGATGCCGCTGCGTCCCCCAGCGATGGCCATCGGCGGCCAGTCGATCGACTTGATCAACAGGCCACCCAGGCTCCAGCATAAAGCCGCTGATAAAAGGAGAAGCGGAGGCAGAAAACGGCGCGACATTCCCTGCCCGTTCTACAATGCAATTACCCCTGCGCCAAACCCGATCATGCCAATGCGGAAGTTGCAAAAAATCTTTCAGGAAATGCAGATTTCGCGTTGACGAATGAGGCTCCTGCGATACGTTGTTCGTCCGCTAATGGCGGTCCTGGGTTCTCTCGGGGTGTTCTTCTTGGCTCAACGCGAGCCGCCGTTTGTTGGATCTCAGCAAATGGGCGGCGTCTGTCGCGGAGCGGGGTGGAACGGTTGATCTTTGAGAGTGCAATTCTGGATTTCGTCTATCACGACGGATTCTTCCAAATCCTGAAATCCAGAAGGTAGAAGTCAGCGAAAATTGAATTGTGCGTTATTTCGTCAGCTCCGAAATTTTTCGGGGCGAGTTTCTTTGATCAAAACTTTGCCGGTTTCACGACTGGCGAAAGATTAAATTGATCGGACGAACCTGTCGCGGCCCACGGGCTGGGGCAGATTACGAATGGTCAGAATTTCGGTCCCGCGACTGCGGGATCGGCAAACTTTGTCCTTGGGAGTAATCCCGAGGCTCCAAATTTTTACGGAGAGTTTGATTCTGGCTCAGAACGAACGCTGGCGGCGTGGATAAGACATGCAAGTCGAACGAGACTTTTCCTGGTAGCAATACCGGGAAAAGTTTAGTGGCGAACGGGTGCGTAACACGTGGGCAATCTGCCTTAAAGTGGGGGATAGCTCGGCGAAAGCCGAATTAATACCGCATGTGATTACCGGAGACATCTTCGGGACATCAAAGTTGGTGCAAGCTAACGCTTTTAGAGGAGCCCGCGGCCTATCAGCTAGTTGGTGGGGTAACGGCCTACCAAGGCGGTGACGGGTAGCTGGTCTGAGAGGACGACCAGCCACACTGGAACTGAGACACGGTCCAGACACCTACGGGTGGCAGCAGTCGAGAATTTTTCTCAATGGGGGAAACCCTGAAGGAGCGACGCCGCGTGGAGGATGAAGGCTTTCGGGTTGTAAACTCCTGTCATTTGGGAACAAGGTGCACCGGTTAACTGCCGGAGTATTGATAGTACCAGAAGAGGAAGAGACGGCTAACTCTGTGCCAGCAGCCGCGGTAATACAGAGGTCTCAAGCGTTGTTCGGATTCATTGGGCGTAAAGGGTGCGTAGGTGGCGCGCTAAGTCAGGTGTGAAATTTCGGAGCTTAACTCCGAAACTGCATTTGATACTGGCGTGCTTGAGGACTGGAGAGGAGACTGGAATTCATGGTGTAGCAGTGAAATGCGTAGAGATCATGAGGAAGACCAGTGGCGAAGGCGGGTCTCTGGACAGTTCCTGACACTGAGGCACGAAGGCCAGGGGAGCAAACGGGATTAGATACCCCGGTAGTCCTGGCAGTAAACGGTGCACGTTTGGTGTGAGAGGATTCGACCCCTTTCGCGCCGGAGCTAACGCGTTAAACGTGCCGCCTGGGGAGTACGGTCGCAAGATTAAAACTCAAAGAAATTGACGGGGGCCCGCACAAGCGGTGGAGTATGTGGCTTAATTCGATGCAACGCGAAGAACCTTACCTGGCCTTGACATGCATTGCTAAGCTGGTGAAAGCCAGTGAGTGTCGAAAGACACACCTTGCACAGGTGCTGCATGGCTGTCGTCAGCTCGTGTCGTGAGATGTTGGGTTAAGTCCCGCAACGAGCGCAACCCCTGTGAACTGTTGCCACGTCCTTGATTGGACAGCACTCTGTTCAGACTGCCCTGTGAAACGGGGAGGAAGGTGGGGACGACGTCAAGTCAGTATGGCCCTTACGGCCAGGGCTGCACACGTACTACAATGCCCAGTACAGAACGATCCGAGACCGCGAGGTGGAGGAAATCTAAAAAAACTGGGCTCAGTTCGGATTGGAGTCTGCAACTCGACTCCATGAAGCCGGAATCGCTAGTAATGGCGCATCAGCTACGGCGCCGTGAATACGTTCCCGGGCCTTGTACACACCGCCCGTCACATCATGGAAGTTGCTTGTAGCCGAAGCCGGCGCACTAACCCGAGCAATCGGGAGGTAGCCGTCTACGCTATGAGCAGTAACTGGGATGAAGTCGTAACAAGGTAGCCGTAGGGGAACCTGCGGCTGGATCACCTCCTTTCTAAGGAGAAATGCTGCCGCACCGAGAATCGAGATTCGTGAATCGAGATTCGGAAAACTCTTCCGATGTAACGTTTCAACGATGTAACGGATCACGGATGCGAAGCATAGGTCGACGGCTAACTCTAGGGTTCTTCGGGACTCAAGACATGCCGTAAAGACTCTGGAATCGAAAGAAACCAGAGCCAAAGAAAACGACGGTAACGCACAATTCAGCAGTCGCTGATATCGATTAAGCCGGATCGCAAACATGCGATCCGGCTTTTTTGTTTCTGATTACCTGATTGTTCAGAATTGCGGCGACCGTCGAGCGCCATGCCAAAAGTGCAGAAGTTTACGACGTGCGCTGCCCCCGTCACACGTGTAGTAAACAAGAAACGGCGGGAGCGCCATGAAGCGCCATGAGCGGCTTGCTATTCTGTTCCCGAATATTCTTCTCCTGCTTCTCGGCCGCTTCGAGGACTTGGATGACGTACCTTTTCGGCACGCGATGCGCACTCCATGCTGCCGGGCAAAATCAACGGACTCGCTCCACGACTGGAGCGAATCCCCTAACTGTTCTTCGGAACTACCGCAGCCCGCGAACGACAGCCCAAGTGCGATTATGCCCGCCAGCAATCGGGCTGAAACGCACGGGCGTATCCACTGACCTACAAGCCACAAAGCAGTCCCGCGAGATCAAACGAGGTGCGCGCCGCAGCAGGCGTTAAGGGCAGCAATGCCTCACTTCCACCTCCTTTCTAAAGAGAGAATCCTGAGGCAAGTGAAAGGGGGCAAAGGCTAAAGTAGAAGTCTTTCTACTTCGCGCTTTCGAGCTTCTGCTTTCCAGCGGGCACAGATCGACGGCTAAAGCCAACCGAGGGTAGCGCGAGCATTTTCCAAACACGCGCTTGCTTTTTCTCGGCCGGCCGAGTAATTGGTTCCAAGTTTCATGCGCCAATTCTCGAGATCGAGCTCTGCATCGCGGCTGCTTTTTGCCCGCTTGAGCCGCTATTGGCGTCGCGCCTAACGAAGCGTCACTTCCCGGCCAGTTTTCCGGCGCCGCGAAGTTCCGCGCGTGCGTTCTGATCATCCGATTCGCCGAATCGGACCCTCGCTGATCAACGCTCGATTCTTCACCGACGCCTCGTTTTTTCCGACCTCAACCTGCCTAACAAATATGCTCATTGCCATGAAAACCGACGCTACTGCGAAGGAAATCGACGCCGTAGTTACCGCCGTTCACGCGATTGGTTTGCGCGCGCATCCCTTGCCCGGAGCCATGCGCACTGCCATCGGTATCACCGGAAATACCGGCGCGATCGAGACCCGCCGTTTCGAAAATCTGGCCGGGGTCGCCGAAGTCATCCGCGTGACCAAGCCCTACAAGTTAATCACGCGAGATCTGCGGCCGGAGAACACGGTCGTGCGGATGGGCGAAGTGAGCATCGGCGGAGGCGAGCTGGCCATCATTGCCGGACCGTGCGCGATCGAAAGCCGCGAGCAGGCTTTTGCTGTCGCCGAAGCGGTGAAGCGAAGCGGCGCTCAATTCTTTCGGGGTGGAGTCTGCAAGCCGCGCAGCTCGCCTTACACCTTCCAGGGTTTGGGCGAGGAGGGCTGGAAAATTCTGGACGAAGTGCGCGAAGGTTACGGGCTGAAGGTGGTCAGCGAGGCGCTCGATGACGCGAGCGTCGAGTTAGTGGAAGAGCACGGCGACGTCATCCAGATCGGGGCGCGCAACATGCAGAATACCGCGCTCCTGAAATGCGCCGGTCGCTCGCGTTTGCCCGTGCTTTTGAAGCGCGGAATGGCGGCGACGCTGGAAGAATTTCTGCTC
>JAICXG010000097.1 GCA_025980625.1 Chthoniobacterales bacterium | reverse complement strand
TCCCGGGTCGTGATCGGCGACATAAAACTCGACCGAGCCGCCAAGCGTCACGACAAGGACCTGGCCCCGCGGCGGCTGATCGGCAAAAGCGCGCACGGCGTCAAAACCGGCGGCGCGCAGTCGGGCGGCCACATCGACGGCCAGATCGATCGTGGAAAAGCCGTGATCGGAAACGACAAAAATATCTGTGTTCGTTAGGCAATTCTTCTCCTTTAAGGCAGCAATGACTCTGCCAAGATTGTCGTCGCTGCTCTTGAGCGCAGCGACCGCGGTCATTGAGCCGGGCGCGGAGTCGTGTTGCGAGAGATCGGGCTCGCTCAGCCAGAGAAGGGAAAACTTTGGCACCTCCTCCTTCCAGAGGATTTCGGTGAGCGCACGCGTCGTCCACCGATCCTGCGCGTCGTTAGGGAAACCATGCCGAGGCGGGAAAGGCCCGAGCACCTCGACGGTTCGCGCCGCCACGGATTCGGGAAACGCTTTCCCGCGATAGATAAGGCTCGATTTTTTCCCGGCGTCACTCTCGCGTTCGCGCAGCCGATCGAACAACTGCGCAACCGGTTTCGCGCCCGCGATCGTCGTCCAGATGCCAGCCCGGTGCAAAATTTCCGCGATCGTGGGCGCAGACATGTAGCGCGCGTTTAACGCCGGATCGATCTGCTTTAGCCCGGGAAATTCCGAGGTATCGAATGGTTTGTGCGCGTCGACTGCGGCACGAAACTCTTCGTTGCCAATGATCCCGGTATGTTGTGGCTGGTCGCCGGTCGCAATCGCCGCACCGTTGACGTTTGTTGAACTGGGATAAACGCAATGGTTATTGGCAAAAAACACCCCGGCGCGCCGAAGGTGCGCGAGATGCGGCGTGGTCTCGTCGCGAATGAAATCGGGCCTCATGCCATCCCAAACCACGAGGAGGACGTGCTCGGCTCTGCCTTTGCCGAAAGCGGGAGTAGCAAAGACGAGCACCGCAGCACAAAGCGGGACTACGAAATTGAACCACCTGCCGCGCATGAAACACGAAAGTTGCACAGCGCCCGTGCGATTTCGAGTCTCGCCGGCACGTTTCCCTTTCCGGCGGCTACAGAAGCTGCAGCCGGTAACACTTCCACTCGTCGATCCGTCCCACCTGCGGAAATGACAACATCCATTGTGCCATTGAAGGCCGAATGCGTTTTGCATGAGAGTCCCGTTTGCTCTCGGTGTGGTCGGCCACTTTGGACTCGCCGTGCGCGACCCGAAGAAGAGCGCGAAATGGTTTAAGCGCGCTTTTGGGTTGGAGGAACAGTTCGAGTTCGACGGCGGCGTTGCGGTGGGGAACGACTCCGTGACAATCGCTCTGCATAAAGGCAAACCGTCGCCCGAGACGCTCGGGCATATGTCATTTCATCTGCCCGACATAGCGGCGTTGCGCAAAGCGCTCGGCCATCTCAGGAGCATCAAGGCCGATCTCGAGGATCCCGGCGACGAGATCGGGCCCGAAGCGCCCGGCTCGCCGCACATGGGCTTATGGGTCTATGATCTCGACGGTTATCGCTGGGAGCTTTCCGTCCAAGGCGGCGACGAGTGAGCGGTCGGGACGCCCGAACTTACAGATTTGATAGGAGAGTAATAGCCGCGGAAATGGTGCAAAAATAATTCGTGACCCCCATCGCCCACAGTGTTAGCCTCGCGGCGAGCTAAAGGTTTTTAGCAGCAACCCGTTCTATCCATATGAAATCCAAGGTAACAACCTCCGTCCTCATCAGCATGCGTTACGCAACCATGCTCGGCTGCAGCGCACTCTCACTCAGCCCCGCCCTGGCGGTGACTCCAAACCGGGTCCAAGTGACTGCTTCTTATCATAACGATGTCTCCCCTCCGCTGCGCGAGCTGGCGGCGCTCGATGTCCCGCAGCTTCGGCAGGAACGGGAGGCGGCCGAGAACCCGAAGGTTCCTAACTCTCACATTGATAGCCCTGACCCGGTTGTTGAAAAGAGCTCACTTTTGCACTTTTTCGCCACGAGCATACCGGCACCAATTCTCAACTTTGACGGGATTCCGTTTCCCGGTGTCGGTTGCAGTTGCGCTCCGCCAGATACGAACGGGGCCGTCGGCGCGACTCAGTATGTCCAAATGGTGAACGAAGGTTACGAGGTGTTCGATAAGGCTACCGGTAACTCCCTGCTCGGTCCAAACAGTATCTCATCGCTCTGGAGCGGCTTTGGCGGCGCCTGCCAGACCGGTGGCGCCGGCGACCCAGTGGTGATGTACGATCAGTTAGCAAATCGCTGGATCATCACTCAGTTTGCAACCCCGACCGGCGGCTCGCCGATTACCGATGAATGTGTGGCGGTCTCGGCGAGCAGCGACGCGACCGGTAGTTATTACCGTTACGGCTTCCATCTCGGGTCAAACTTTTTCGATTACCCGCATCTCGCGGTCTGGCCGGATGGCTATTACATGAGCATGAATGTGTTTAACTCGACTGGCACAGCCTATCTCGGTCCGCAGGCTTTTGTATTCAATCGTGCGGCCATGCTCACCGGTGCGACGGCCACTTTCATCAGTCCGGGCGGTCCGCTCGGCGGCTCGGTCGCGCCTTTCCTGCCGGCGAATCTCGACGGGCAGACGCAACCACCTGCGGGTGCGCCTGACATCTTTGTCGGCTTCCCCGGGAGCGGCACTTATACCACCTATCACTTCCATGCTGACTTTGCAGTGCCATCCAACTCTACTTTCACCACTTTCGCGACCCCGGCAGCAGCTGGATTCACGCAACTCTGTCCCACCACGCGTGCGTGTGTGCCGGAAGCAGGTGTCACACGCTCGAATCAGTTGGATGGAATTGGCGACCGCCTCATGTTCCGGCTCGCGTACCGCAATTTTGGCGACCACGAATCAGTCGTCGGGAACTTCACTGTCAGTGCCAACGGGGTCGCCGGCATCCGCTGGTTTGAACTGCGCAATGTCACCTCCGGGCCAGTGACGGTGTATCAGGAAAGTACTTACCAGCCGGACGCGACTTGGCGCTGGATGGCGAGCGCGGCAATGGATGGACAGGGCAATCTTGCGATTGGCTTTAGTGCTTCCAGTTCATCGATCAACCCGCAGATCCGCTATGCCGGCCGGCTCGCGAGCGATCCGCTGAACACGCTGGCGCAGGGTGAAACCCATCTCTTCGACGGAACTGGCAGCCAGACCGGGACCAGCAACCGTTGGGGTGACTACAGCGGCCTCACGGTCGACCCGGTGGATGATACGACCTTCTGGTACACGAACGAATACTACACGACCACCAGCACCTTCAATTGGCGAACCCGGATCGGCACCTTCAAGCTCGGAACCGGCAATCCCACTCCGACACCAACGCCGACGCCCACCTCCACACCCACGCCGACACCAACTCCGACACCAACCCCGACAGTCACGCCAACCCCGACCCCGACCGCGACTCCCACAGCTACACCCGCGCCTGATTACTCATTGTCGATCAACCCATCGTCGAACAACGTTGGTCGCAATGGCGGGACGGTGATTTACACGGTCACGATTAATCCAACCAACGGGTTCAATTCCGCTGTAACCTTCTCAGTGAGCGGATTGCCCTCGGGCACGAGCGGATCCTTCAGTCCGAATCCCGCAACCACCAGCTCAATGCTTACGCTGACGGTCAGCTCATCGACTGCCAAAGGCAGTTACGTCTTTACGGTCAGTGGCGTGGGTGGCTCGCCGCCTTTGACGCGAACCGCAACTGCGACCCTGGTGAAGACGAACGGGAACAAATAGCGTTTCTTTGGCGGCGGCGTGTTTGCAGTCGAGAGGCCGCAAGCACGCCGCTCCGCTTTGGGGCCAGCGAATCGCTAGATCTGCGCAGCGCGTGCGGCGCGACGGCGCGTGAAGACGTTCGAGATAGAACGGCGGCGCAAAATGAGCGGGTTCGGGCGCACCATTCGTCCCGAAGCGAGCGCGACCGACGTGTCCCAAATTTTCACCGCCATCATGGCGAGGGCAGCGATCGGCAGCGCGCACACCCAGAAGAGCACGGTCCCAATGATTAGCAGGGATTCGAGGAGCATCGCCTTCGGATCGGAAAATCCCGGCCACGATTCGTGTGTGAGAGCAGGAATGGCGTTCATGGTGATCATTGTGTGTGGATTGTGCCCAGCGTTCGTTGTTCACCCATTATTTGAGCAGGTCACGTGCCGCCCAGCCGGTCAAAATGCCGGCAATTTACCTTCGGCCGTCCGCCTGCGGACCAGGCAGAAGATCATCGCGCCACTAATGGGAGCCGAGGAGCGTCCGCTGAGCCCTTCGGAGAAGGCCGTCTCGATCGGCAAGAGCCGGCGGCATCATACGGCTTTGCGCTGCGCCAGCCGGCATGGGAGTGAATCTCCTTGCGTGGACTTCTGAGGTCGGGACCCGCTCAACCCGTTTGCAGTTTCTCGAGCGGATCGGCGGCACTCCCTCGGCGAACCGGCTCGGTGTCGTGCAGCCGGGCATAATCCACTGTCAACCGGCCGTCGCCGTGATCGGTGTAAACCTCGACGAAGCGTTCATCAAAACGCACATCATGCCAGCTATAGTCATACTGACATTGAACCGCGGCCGGGATGACCGTTTCGATACCAACGACGGAGGCGACAAAGAGCGCGCGACCCGCCTCGAGTGACTCCGCCGTCTCGCCGTAGAGTGGGCTCGTTTCGTCAATCGAATGCCGCAGGGTCAGTGCTGCCGGGAAGACAATGAGCCGATCGAAGTGCAGTTTGAGTGAATAAAAGTGCCGAAACATTTCGCCGTCTTCCTTAAGGGGCTCGTCCCGCATGAACATGATCCGGAATTCCGTTTCCACCATGCTGTGCGAACGCAGATTGGCGACGCGCAGCATGAGAGTGGGCTGGCCGTTGAAGGGAGCAATCACGAGCGACTTACTGAACACGATCCGGGCCGTCGGCCGGGAGAACCGGACAAAGATCAAACCGGTCATGACCGCGAGCCAAAACATCCCGCTGATAATCTCGATCGCGCTAACCACATGAGCGTAGGTCGTCCGCGGATACATATGACCGTAACCGACGGTGGCGAGGGTCTGGATACTGAAAAAGAAGGCCTCGAGAAAAGAGCCGGGCCGCATTCCGGCGATGCAATCGCCGCCTAACGTGTAAAGGAGGGCGAAGATAAGATTGATCGCGATGTATGCGCCGCTGATAAGAGCCGCAAAGCGCGACCAACTCAGCGCCAGGATCCACTGATAGAGATCGCGCCAGTCGTTGTCGACGTTGAGCTTGACGAACTCGATGTGGCTCGTCCGCATCGAAATCGGTTTCGGCGAGCGCAGCATGCGCGAAAGTATCGCTGGATTACGAAAAACGCACGCCCGTTTCCGCGGGTGGAATCTTGTGCCGGGCCTCTTTCCCCGCCGGTGTCCGGTCGCTACGGGGTCGGCTGGCCGGTCAAAAAAAGCTTGCCCTTCGAAATCAAAGCTGTGCAGCATCAACGGATGAAGTCATTTGTTACGTTTCTTTTTTTCACGGCTCAGGTCGCTTTCGCCGTATCAAACGGCCAAGCCCTCGAATCGTCCGTCACCGCCCCCGCGGCAAGGGTGCCGAAAAACATCAACATGAGCCAGCAACGTGGGAATGAAGCGGAGACATCCGTCGCTGTGAGTCATACCAATCCTCGACTCATCACGACGGTTTCAAACGTGGAGAGCAATGCGCTCTTCCACAGCTGGAGCACGGATGGTGGCAAGACCTGGCAGCATGATATGATCGCTGACGGCGACTCACTCGGTTTCGCCTGTTGCGATGCCCAGCTCGCCTCCGACGATTTCGGCAATATCTTTCTCGCGTATCTTACATCGAACATTGCGGTGAAGGTTGCGATCTCGACCGACGGCGGCGCGACTTTCTCACCGCTCCCATTTCTCTCGCTACCGAATGCGGTGCCAACCGTCCCTTATAGAAGCCTTGCTGCCGCCGGACGCAGCGTCGGCGGTGATCAGCCCTCGATCGCATGCGGGTCTGGCAGCGTTTGGCTTTCCTGGACGGGGTCGAATGGCACCGTTCAGGCAAGTGGCGCAGCAGTTACCGGACTTGGCCAGGTGGGTGTATTCTCTTCGGCCCAAGGCGTTGCCGGAGCAAATCGCGCGGGTGATTATGGCGACACAGCCGTCGGACCCGATGGGCAAGTCTTCATTGTCTATCAAAACCCAACCGGCGGGGAGGGCCCGGCCACGATCTACGGCGCGCTCGATGCGGATGGGCTCGGCCCGCAAAGCTTCGGCGCAGGGCAGGTCTTAGCTACGACGAATGTGGGCGGCTTCGATTATATTCCGGCGCAATCAGGTCGCTCGATCGATGCCGAGGCCGGGCTGGCGTGGGATCGGACGGGTGGGGTTCACAACGGACGCCTTTACTTTGTCTATGTCTCAGAGGAACCGCAGGAGAGTAACGACACGAACATTAACGTCTCTTACTCGGACGATAATGGCGCGACCTGGAGCACCCCGAAGCGAATCAACGATGACGTTGGAACCAGCAGCCAATTTAACCCAAAAATCGCGATCGACGGCAGCAGCGGAAAAGTAGCAGTCGCGTGGTATGACACGCGCAACGACAAGGGCGATCATGGCTTTGGTGACACGAATGGTGTGCCTAACGACGACACCATGATTTATTCCAGTGTCAGCAGCGACGGCGGGAATACATTTAGCGCGAATCAGCGACTTTCCGCCGGCACTTCGAATGATGACGCCGCGGCCAGCGGGGTGGACTATGGAGACTACAGCGGATTTGCCTTCTACCGGGGCAGACTCTATTTCTCCGCCGCAGATAACTCTAACAGCACCGGAGATAACCCGGACGGCACTTTGTCACATTTCGACCTTTACGTTGCGCCGCTGGGCGTGCGCTAAGCACTCGGGTGCCGCCCGGGGTTTTGCGGCGACTGACCGTGGCTCAGGCTGGGCGTGATAGCTCTTGATCACTCTCCCAGCCTGAGCCGAGACGCTTCGGAAGGAGCAGCGCTTTACTGAATTGTGACCTGCCGTGCTTTGGAAGCGATGCCGTTAGCGACAACCTGAATCCGGCTCGCCCCCGTTTCGGCAGTGGCCGGTATGTCCATCATAGTGGAAACAATTGTGGTTCCCGTAGCGATTCCCATCGAGCTGTGATCGTGGGTGCGAGCATAGAAGACATGGTGAGTGACGTTGTTCGTGATTCGCACGAGCGGATAGTTAGAAGACATGGTTGCGTCGTCACCATAATCCGCCCCACAGGAGAGACCGTTAAACTGTGTCCCGGAGATCTGGTAGGTGCTGCCGCGAGTCAGGATCTGCGGAACGGACGTAATCGCCGGGGCCCAGGTTGGATCGGGCCTTCCTCGGGAAGTGTATATCTCTACATCGATCGTGCGACCATCGGCGACAAGCCATAGCACCTGGCCGGTCGGCAGCAAGAGCATGCGTCCCTCGAAGGACGTAAGGCGACTGGCCGTTGCGGTTGAGGGAGCCTGCGTGAAGGTGATTCCGTCAAAGACAAAGAACGAGGCAGGCGTTTGGAAAATACCAGGGCTTACGAAAACAAGCACGTTACTATCTGGCAGAATGCTGGCCGGAGCGTCGGCCATATCATTGCTGTTCGGGAAGTCAGGCCCCGCCGCCCATGTTCCAGTGACACTGTTGTAGATCGCATTGTGAACAGTTCCGCCGAAGGCGACGATCGTGCCGTCGGGGCGCTGGATGGCGGGTCCAATTTCAAGGCTGCCAGCATCTGGGAGTTTTACGATTGTGCTACCCGCGCTCGTCCACTGCCCGCTCGCAGGGTTATATAGCTCCGAATTGGTGCCATTCGCAGTATCGACCGTCAGAATTGAGCCACCGGGTACCAAGGTAAGGCCTTCTTCGGAAAAGTTATCGGCCTTTCCGCTGCCGACAGCCGTCCAACTCAGAGTGGTGGCATTAAACAACACCTGCTGTTTCGAAGCGTTCCGACCCAGCATAAAGGTGCCGTCGTTCAATACCGCGCAGGGCGAGTCTCCGATTGTCGACCAGCCAGCCGGTGGATTAACTGACGTCCAAATATTAGTCGTCGGATTGTAAATCGCGCCGAGATTGGTCTCTACCGGGCTACCAAAGTTATACTCTCCCCCCTCGATGAGGACGCGACCATCCGGCAGAACGGCAGAGGCGAAGTAGAGCGGACCATAGTTAGATTGCATCGAAGCTAACTGCGACCATGTGCCATTCAGATAACTGCCATTAATATCGGGAGTCAGTCGCCACCAGTTTTGCGAACTGTATTCGTGAACCATCACCGTCCCGTCGGTCAACAAGAGAGCGGTATCGGTATCGAAGGATGGTTGATTGACGAGCGCTTGCCAGTGTGCCTGGGCGACCTCGGTCTGGCCCGAAACGGGCTGCGCCAATGCCGCGGAATTGAAAAGCGCGAGGCCAAGCGTGGCCGTCGCGCCGAGCAGAGATGAGTATAGTTTCATAGAATTGATTGAAGCGGGTGATCGTGACCGACTCCGGAATCGATTGTCAATCCCAAAGTTGCCCGGCATCTGCCTCTCGCCTTCGACGGCAACCGTCAGGTGCAAAACGACCGCGCGTGAAATCCGTGCGGCGAGTTTGAACGCATCGCGATTCGCGCGTCGACGGCAAAAGAATTGACAGAGCGGCCGGCAACTTGGGAGGATGGCCCATGCTTAGAACTCAGTTACGCTATCCAAATCTTCACCGCGGCAGCCTGTTGGCCGCTCTCATTCTTATCTCCGGAGTGGCCCTCGCCTCCGCCCAAAAGCCACTCCCGGCCCGCGAACTGGAAAGCTATGGAGATTCGCCGGCGCTGCTCTGGCGGACCGGCACTTCGCCGCGGATGATCTCGCAATTTGATGCCTTTACCAGCGTGCAGGTGAATGTGAATTCAAGCGGGCAGAACATCACCGGCGATGCCGCGAACGAGCCTTCCATCACCGTCGACCCGACAAACGGGAACAAGATGACAATCGGCTGGCGCCAATTTAACAGCGTCGCCTCGAACTTCCGCCAAGCCGGCTACGGTTTCACCACCAATGGCGGCGCCTCCTGGACCTTCCCCGGCGTGCTCGAGAATAACGTCTTCCGCAGTGACCCGGTGCTCGATTCCGATACGGCCGGAACCTTCTTCTATCTCAGTCTCTTGGAAACCTTTTTTGATAACATGTGGCGCTCACTTGATGGTGGCATGACCTGGGCGAACATTGCTCCGGCCAAGGGCGGCGACAAAGAGTGGTTTACGATTGATAACACCGGTAGCATTGGTCATGGCTTTCAATATCAACATTGGAGCAGCAGCGGTAATAACTATGGCGGACGGCAGTTCACCCGCTCGACCGATGGCGGGGTGACCTGGCTCAACCCGATCAGCATTCCTAACTCGCCCTCCTGGGGCACACCGGACGTCGATAGTAACGGCACGCTCTATATTGGCGGCGTAAACCTTGGCACCGGCCAGATCTGGTGTGAGCGCTCAAGTAACGCCAAAGACTCGAGTGTCACCCCCAGCTTTGACCTAAGCACTCGCGTCACGATCGGCGGAAGCATCGGGTTCGGTTATTCGATCAATCCAGACGGCCTCGTCGGCCAGGTCTTTCTCGCGGTTGATCGCTCCGGCACGAGCACGAATAATAATGTCTATATGCTGGCGAGCGTGATTCCCACCGGATCCAGCAATGGCAGCGATGTCATGTTTGTCCGCAGCACCGACGGCGGACAGACCTTCAGCGCGCCGGTGCGGGTCAACGATGACCCGGTTAATCATAACAAGTGGCATTGGTTCGGAACGCTCGCGGTCGCGCCCAATGGACGGATCGACAGTCTCTGGCTCGATAGTCGCAACGCGGTTAATAACACTGACTCACAACTGTTCTATTCCTATAGC
>JAICXG010000317.1 GCA_025980625.1 Chthoniobacterales bacterium | reverse complement strand
TGGCCGGCGAAAACACCGAGCGCTCCGCCGATGATGAGGAGCGGGGCGAGCACGCCGCCCGAAGTACCGGAGCCTAACGAGATCGACCAGACGATGGCCTTCAAACAGAGAACGGAAAGGACCGCTGCGCCCAGGATCTGGCCGTTGAGCAGCCCATCAATATAGCGGTAGCCCACCCCGAGCACCCGGGGATCGAACCATCCGCCAAGCCCGACAAAGACCGCACCCAAGGCCGGCCACCACATCCAATGGATGGGCAGCTTTAAGAAAACATCTTCGCAGAAGTAAACCAGCACGGTTAAGAGACCCGAGCCGAATCCAACCAGAATCCCGATCGCAACCGACCACAGGATGACCGCCGGACCGAGCGCGAAATGCGGATGGACCGGAAAGATCGGCCCCTTGCCTAACAATGGCACGCGTAGCAGAGCCGCCACCACCGAGGCCACCGCCACCGGCACGAAGCTGCGCGGCCGCCACTCAAAAAGCAGCAATTCGACGGCCAGGAGAACGGCCGCAATCGGCGTCGAGAACACCGCCGCCATCCCGCCGGCGGCGCCGGCGACGAGCAGTGTTTTGCGCTCGGCCGCGGTGAGATGAAAAAGCTGCGCGATAATCGAACCAAAGGCACCGCCGGTCATGATGATCGGACCTTCCGCGCCGAAGGGTCCGCCGGTGCCAATCGAGATGGCGGAGGAGATGGGTTTGAGCAACGCCACTTTGGTTTCAACAAGGCTGCCGCCCAGCAGGATGGCCTCGAGCGCTTCCGGGATTCCGTGGCCGCGAATCTTCTCGGAACCATAACGGGCGATCAAGCCGACGACGAGAGCCCCAACGACAGGCGCAAGGATGATCCAGGCTCCGAGATGATGATTTTCGAGCGGCGGCAGAACGGAGGAGAAGCGCTGGAAAAAAACGAGATTGGTCAGCTCGGCGATGAGCCAGAGGAGCGCTTTGGCGACGAGCGCGCTCACGACGCCGATCGGGATCGCCAGTGCCACCAGCACGAGCATTCGCGAATCGGTGCGGAAATCGCGCAGCAAAAGGTCGTGGTTAATTTGCTTCGCAACCACCTTCAACGGCCCTTCGTCGTCCTGCCTCTGTCCACACCCGCTGCTGCCATCACAGACATGAATGCTGCCATAAGCTGCGCCTCTCGTCGAACTGCGGGCGGATCTTATACCTCGTTTTCTCCCGATGTGGTACTCTGCAGATCATGCTCCGTTTTGAAGCTCAAACCGAGCCTAACCCGGCCACAGGTCTCCTTTCCACAGGCGTGGAGATCGAATGCAACCTGCACCAGATCGAACATCCTGAAGGCCGTTTTATGCGGGAAGACGGAACCCGTTACGACGTTTGCGTGATGGATCTTATTGCTGACCCCAGTCTCCGGCCGCCGACGATTTCGCGGAGCAATTTCGCCGGCGACCGCGCGGATTCCTTGCCGGGCGTCATTCGGCTCGGGAACGTGCGCCAGAGCAGTTTCCGGCTGCGCCTGATCTCGCCCGGAGCGGCGTTTGGCACGCTCACCGCTTCGACCAAGCCCGCTGCATTGGCACGCTCAATCGCAGAGTGCGACAATCGAGCCGAGCGGCAGCCGTTGAATCGGCTTTGAAGATTTCAGCCTAGATCAAAAGCAGAGAGGGATTTTCCAATAACTGGCGCAGCGTCCTGAGGTAATTGGCGCCGATCGCGCCGTCGACCACGCGATGGTCGCAGCTCATCCCGATTTTCATTCGGTAGCCGGCGACAATCGCGCTGGCTTCGTTCACGACCGGCTGCCTAACGATCGCGCCAATCGAGAGAATAATCGCCTGCGGCGGATTAATGACGGCGGAGAAGTAATCAATCCCGTAGCTGCCGAGATTTGAAGCGGTCAGCGTGCCGCCCTGGAATTCTTCCGGTTTCATTCGCTTGTGCCGGGCGCGGTAGGCCAGGTCTTTGACGGCGGCGCTGATCTCGCGGAGCGATTTGGTTTGCGCCTGCCTAACGACCGGGGTGACGAGACCTTCGTCGAGGGCGACCGCGACGCCAAGGTTGATATCGCCGTATTGCACGATCGCGTCACCTTCAAAAGAAGCGTTAACCCTTGGCTCGCGCGCGGCGGCGACGACGGCGGCTTTGAGGATGAAATCGTTGATCGTGAGTTTGCTCGCGTCGTCCTCTTCGCCAGCCGATTTGAGTTCGGCGCGGACACGCAGGAGCGGCTCGGCGTTGATCTCGATGTTGAGATAAAAATGCGGGATTGGGCCGAGGCTTTGGCTCAGCCGTTCGGCGATGATCTTGCGCATGCCGGTGAGGTTGATCCGCGCGCTCTCGCCGGCAGGAATCGCAGGTGCGGGGACGGCGGGTTTCGTTTTCGGCGCCGCGGGTTTTTCGGCTGGCGCCGCGGATTCCAGATCCTTTTCAACGATGCGACCGCCGGGGCCGCTGCCTTTGATGCTCGTTAGGTCGATGTTTTTCTCGGTCGCGATTTTGCGCGCGAGCGGCGAGGCTTTGATCCGGCCGGTGTCGGGCTTTTCTTCAGCGGCGGCTTCAGGTTTTTTGGCCGCGGGTTTTTTGTCGGGAGCTTTTTCTTGCGGAGGCGCCGTCTCGGGCTCTTTCGCTTCTGCCGGCGCGGGCTTTTCCGTTTCAGCCTTTGCCTTTTGCCCGGGTTGCTCCCCTTCTTCGCCGATAAAAGCGATCCGGTCGCCGACATTCACTTTGTCCCCTTCCTCGACGTAAATTTTTTGCAGGATACCGTCCTCGGTCGATTCCCATTCCATTGTCGCCTTGTCGGTCTCGATCTCGGCCAGGACTTCGCCGGAGCTGACTTTGTCGCCGACTTTCTTTTTCCAACTCACGAGCGTCCCCTCGGTCATGGTGTCGCTCAGCTTCGGCATTTGGATTTCAGGCATGGGATCCGTGCGTCGTTACATCGTGAATCGTGAATCGGTTGTTACCCGAGTTGCTTTACCGCGGCGATAATTTTCTCCGCGCTCGGGAGCACCGCTTTCTCAAGCCGTTCGTTGTACGGCATCGGCACTTCTTCCTGCGA